>CAZKUS010000097.1:0-7257 GCA_964556025.1 uncultured Clostridia bacterium
TATTGCTATCAACATTCAACTTTAACTGATCCATAAGAAAAGCACACAACATAAAGGAGAGGGTAAGATGGGGTCTTCGAATTTAGTAACAATAAATGAATCAGGTAATTTAACTATATCAGGATGTGATTTACAAGAATTAGCAATAACATACGGTACACCACTCAATATTTTAGATGAAAATGCTATTAGAGAGAATTGTCGAGAATTTACAAACACATTAAAAACAACTTATCCCGATTATCAGGTGATGTACGCTGGGAAGGCTCTTTTAACCAGATCTATTTGCAAATTAATTCATCAAGAAGGATTGGGGTTAGATGTGGTTTCTGGGGGAGAACTATATATTGCACAAAGTTCTGGCTTTCCACCAGAGAATATAATTTTTCACGGAAATAACAAGTCTGAATCAGAGTTAATTATGGCTCTGACTTACGGGGTAAAGGCAATAGTAGTGGACAACCTATCAGAATTATATTTATTGGGAAGGCTGGCGAAACAATTCGATAAAGAAGTACAATTATTCTTGAGAATTACTCCTGGAGTCGATGCAAATACTCACAATTATATTAAAACCGGAATTAAAGATTCCAAATTTGGATTTAACTTGCAAGGTAACGAGCTGTGGGAAGTAATCAGTATTATAACAAGTAGTTCTCATTTAAAGTTAACAGGGCTTCACAGTCACATAGGATCTCAAATTATAGATAGTAATCCTTTTGAATTAGCTGCTAAATCTTTGATGAACTTAGCTGTCAAAATTAACAGAAATTATGGAATTACAATTTCTGAATTAGATTTAGGTGGAGGTTTTGGAATTCAGTACAAGGGGACAGAACAGATGATCTCAAAACAGCAATTATTAAAAAATATTTCCGATACAGTGCAAAATTTGGCAAATAAGAATAATTTGGCTCTACCTAAACTAATTATAGAACCAGGAAGATCTATAATTGGAGAAGCTGGAACTATGCTCTATACTATTGGCTCAATAAAAAATATCCCAGGCATAAGAAAATACATTTCAGTTGATGGAGGAATGAGTGACAATATCCGCCCAGCACTGTACAATGCTCAATACACCGGCATTATTGCAAATAAGGCTAATGAACCTAAAGCAGAGGTGGTTACTGTGGCAGGTAAAGCATGTGAATCCGGCGATATTTTGATAAAAGATTTGCACACACCTACTGTAAATACAGGTGATTTACTAGCAATGCCCAGCTGCGGTGCATACACATATTCTATGGCGAGTAATTACAACCAACTACCTAGACCTGCGGTTATCTTAGTAAATAATGGTCAATCTGACCTAATCATGGAAAGAGAAACCTATGACAAATTACTAATGAACGATGTGGTACCAGATAGATTATCTGGCAGCTCATCAGAAAATGGGAGGCGATCTCATGACCTTCACTAATATTAAATTTACTAAAATGCACGGTTTAGGAAATGACTTTATTATTTTCGATTATTTAGATAATAAACAAAATATTATTAGTGAAGAGTGGAGTAACTTTGCACGGTCAATTTGTTGTAGAGGTTTTGGTATTGGGGCTGACGGTATTGTAATCTTATCTGGTGAATCCGAAAATCCATCAATGACTATCTTTAACCCTGATGGTTCTGAAGCAGAGATGTGTGGAAATGCCGTACGCTGTGTAGCTAAATATATACAAGAAATGGGTAAAACCAACCAGGAAAATTTATCTATTCATACAAAAGCAGGTACCAAAAACTTATCTCTAACTTTGAAAGATAATCAAGTTACAAGTATTTGTGTCAACATGGGAAAACCAATATTAGATAGTAATTTGATTCCAGTTAAAGGAAAATCGAGAAAAGTTATAAGAGAACAAATAGACACACCTGTAGGCAAAATAACATTCACTTCAGTTTCTATGGGAAATCCGCATACAGTAGTTTTCACAGATTCAGAACATGAACAACTCGTAACTGAGATCGGTCCTTACTTGGAAAAGCACACTTATTTCTCTTCAGGAACAAATGTAGAGTTTGTCACCGTAAAGAGCGTATCTGAAATCGTCGTTTCAGTCTGGGAAAGAAGTGTAGGAAGAACTTATGCTTGTGGGACAGGTGCCTGCGCCGCTTTAGTAGCTGCAGTTATCAATAATTATACTTATCCAGAAGTAAAGGTCGAGCTACCTGGGGGCAACTTAAACATAAAATGGAACCGAGATTCAGATAATTGTGTTTACATGGCAGGTGAAGCACAGTTTGTTTACAGTGGTACATTACTTATGCCCTTTCAATAAGCTCAATTAAAGTTGAATATTGATAGGGGAAGGTAATATGAAATTACAATAGATAGGAGGTATTTAAAATAAAATTAGCCAGCAGATTACAAAATTTACCACCTTATCTATTTGCTGAAATAGACGAAAAAGTAGAAAAAGCGAACAAAAAGGGAATAGATGTGATTAAGTTAGGAATTGGTGATCCAAATATGAAAGCGCTAAATCACTTTTAATATGGCAGGATGGAGAATAGGATATGCTGTAGAAAACGAAGCTGCGTTGAAATCATTGGGACAATTTAAGACAAACATTGATTCAGAGGCTTTTGAAGCAGTTCAGCTGGCAGCTGTTGAAGCTCTCACCGGAGGCCGAAGGTGTAATAGCACTGACAGTTGACGCTGACAGATTACAAGAAGCCATGGAAAGACTAGTTAAACGATTGAAATTGTAAAAAACCACGGAGGTGTTAATGAATGAAGGAATTCAAACTAGGTATTGTGGGAGCAACTGGAGCAGTAGGTAAAAAAATGCTGAAAGTATTGGAAGAAAAAAATTTACAGCCAAAACAGTTAAAACTATTGGCTTCTAAAAGTTCAGTAGGAGAAAAAATTACCGTATTCAGTCAAGTTCATGAAATTGTAGAAGCAAAAAAAGAAAATTTTAACGGGCTAGACTATATTTTATTTGCTACTGGTGGATCAATTAGCAAACAATTAGTTCCAGAAGCTAGAAATGCTGGAGCAATAGCAATTGACAACAGCTCTTATTTTAGACTTTATGATGAGGTTCCTCTGATAGTGCCAGAAGTTAATCCTGAGCAAATAAAAACCCATAATGGCATAATATCAAATCCAAACTGTTCTACAATCCAGATGTTAGTCAGTTTAAAACCACTACATGATTATGCCAAAATTACCAGAGTAGTAGTGAGCACTTATCAAGCTGTTTCAGGATCAGGTAAAGAGGGGATGGAGGAATTACAATCCAATACCCAAACCGCATTAAAAGGTAAAAATTTCAAACCTGATGCATTTCAACATGAAATAGCATTTAATACAATCCCTCATATAGATAGTTTTGATCAATTGGGAAATACCGGGGAAGAGTTGAAAATGGTAAATGAAACTAAAAAAATTCTAGATCCATCTATTGGTGTATCCGTCACTTGTGTAAGAGTACCTGTTTTTAATGGTCATGGTGAAGCCATTAATGTAGAAACTAAACAAAAAATCACTCGTCAGAAAGCTGAAGAATTGTTCCGAAGTTTTGACGGGATAGAAGTAATCGATGACCCTAATAGTAATAAATACCCTATGCCAACAAATATTGACGGAACAGACGGAGTATATGTGGGTCGTATCAGAGAGGACAATACTGTAGATTATGGCCTCAACTTTTGGAACGTTGCAGATAATCTTAGAAAAGGTGCTGCTACAAATGCTGTACAGATTCTCGAATTGCTAGTTAAGTAAAACAGACCAAAAGGTATTTGATAACAGGAGGGAGTTTACATGAGTAGTGAATTAAGATTCGAAAACACTGGATATATTACCGGGCTATCAGAGGTAAGGATAGCTTTTGGTGTTTGTGGCGCCTACCATCAACTAACAAAAGTAGAACAGATGATGAAAAATTTAAGACAGGGTGGCGCCATTATACACCCTGTCTTATCTCAAACTATATGTCAGTTTGATACAAAGGCCGGGAAAAGTGAGTATTGGACAAAAGCTTTAACAGACGCAGCAGGGAAAAATCCAATAACTGATATAGTCGGAGCTGAAACTTTCGGCCCTAATGATATAACAGATATTATGTTAATAGCTCCGTGTACGGGAACCACACTTTCCCGTTTGGGGACAGGCTTGAGTGACAATAGTGTATCATTGGCAGCTAAAGCTCATTTGAGAACAGAAAAACCTGTGATAATATTAGTTTCTACCAATGATGGATTGAGTTTAAACGCAGAAAATATAGCCAAATTACTAAATATGCCCAATGTTTACTTTGTCCCATTTGGCCAGGATAATCCTAAACTAAAACCCAATTCGCTTGTCGGTCATTTCGAAGACATTCCTGCAACTATTGAATATGCTTTAAATAGAGAGCAAATACAGCCAGTACTAAAAAATTGGTAGGTGAATTGATATGGGAGTTGTAGTGCAAAAATTTGGAGGAACATCAGTAGCAACTGGTGAAGAACGAGAGTTTGCCATAAAAAAAGTGATCGAAGCTTATAAAAATGGAGATATTCCTGTAGTAGTTGTGTCAGCAATGGGCCAACAAGGAGAACCCTATGCAACTGATACTTTATTATCTCTTACTGATTACGATATCGATAGTTCTCGAGATAAAGACTTGCTTGTGTCCTGTGGAGAGGTTATCTCCAGTGTGGTATTCAGCCATGAGTTGAGAAACCATGGTTATATAGGACAAGCTTTTACTGGTCCTCAAGCAGGTATAAAAACTGATGAATCTTTTGGAAATGCCAAAATTGAAGCGGTAGAATCTTCAATGCTGAATAATGCTATAAATAAAGGAATTATTCCAGTTGTTGCTGGTTTTCAAGGTCAAACCAGTAATGGTGATATTACTACCTTAGGCCGTGGTGGAAGTGATACTACAGCCGTAGCACTAGGAGTTTTTCTTGAAGCTGATAGAGTGGAAATTTATACAGATGTTGATTGTTTAATGACAGCAGATCCTCGCTTGGTTACAGATGCCAAACCTATCCATGAAATCACTTTCGCAGAATTACTAAATTTGGCCCAAGAAGGAGCTAAAGTGGTACATCCCAGGGCTGCACAGATGGCCATGGAAAATCATGAACCTTTATATATCAGTTGTGCCCGAGGCACTTCAAGAGGTACTCGAGTATCTTGGAAGAGCGACTTTGAAACTTATAAATATGACGATAACAGAATTATGTCCGGTATTGCCCATATGGACAATATATCACAAATTGTTATTTCACCAGAACAAGGCAATTTTGATCTTGGTTTTCAATATGAAATATTTGATGCCCTAGCTGCACAAAATGTGAGTGTTGATTTTATTAATGTTTTAACAACAGGTATTTATCTTACAGTGGATAATGACAAGGTGATTGATGCTAAAACTGCGTTGGAAAAACTCCCTGTGAAGATTGAGATAAATGATAATTGTACCAAAATTTCTTTGGTTGGACTTGGGATGAAAGGCGTTTCCGGAATCATGAAACAAATTTTTGCAACTTTGAACTCAAAACAAGTTCCCGTATTGCAGATTGCAGATTCAAATACTACTGTTTCATGTTTAATACCCAGTGAATTAAAGAAAACTGCACTCACGGGACTTCATAAAACTTTTTCACTTTAAGTTCATATATAGTGATATAAACTGATCTTGCTCAAGTGAAAATTTTTGATTTTTAATATAAATATCTTTATAACAGACAAAAGAAGGGAGTGCATGGTTTGTGAATTTTGGACGATTATTAACTGCTATGGTAACACCATTTAACAATGAGTTAGAAATTGATCTAAGCAAAGTCGAACCTTTAATATCACATCTTGTAGACGTAAACACAGAGGGATTAGTAGTTGCAGGAACTACAGGAGAATCTCCTACGCTAACAGTAGAAGAAAAAATAGAGTTATGGCGTGAGGTTAAACGAGCAAAGCCAAAAAATATGCCAATGATTGCTGGTACAGGGTCGAACAGTACAAAAAGCACTATTGAATTATCTAAAAGAGCAGAAAAAATTGGGGCAGATGGTATCATGTTGGTAACTCCTTATTATAACAAACCTCCACAAAAGGATCTGTTTAATCATTTTCAAGTTGTGGCTCAAGAAGTTGATATTCCTGTTATGTTGTACAATGTACCTAAAAGAACCGGTGCCAATTTAGAGCCTGAAACAGTATTTGAATTGGCCAAAATGGACAATATAGTAGCTATAAAAGAAGCCAGTGGAGATATGGAACAATTGTCTAGATTAAGTCAACAAATTTACAATAGTGAAGAAGTCAATATAGATGTGTATTCAGGTGAAGATAGTGTTACACTTCCCATGATGTCACTGGGTGCTAAAGGAGTGGTTAGTGTAGCTTCTCAAATAGCTGGACATAAAATTTTTCAAATGATTGAAAGCTTTTTCAAAGGTGAAGTAGGGCATTCTGCGAAAATCCATTCTAAATTACTACCTGTGTTTCAAGCTTTAACATTGTCAACTAATCCTATCCCAGTTAAAGAAGCACTCAATTTATCTGGAGTAAAAGTAGGAGGGTTAAGAGAACCATTATCTAGTCTTGATGAACAAAGTACAGTTAAATTACAACAAATATTAACTGATGAACAGTATATATGAAATAAAGTACAAAAAAACCGCGGTTACTACCGCGGTTTTTCACTGGTCGGGGCGGCGGGATTTGAACCCACGACCTCTACACCCCCAGTGTAGCGCGCTACCAAGCTGCGCCACGCCCCGTTGCAAAGTTAATTATACAATAACAACGGAGCAGTTGCAAGGGGTGGAATAAATTCCGAATATTTTAAGGAATTATTACTTCTTGTGCCTCTTCCTTCTTGTGCCTCTTCTGCTTCTCCTTCTGAACAGGCAGAAATCATAACCCCTGCAATAAATAACATCACTAACAATACACTCAACTTTTTCAGTTTCCCTCCCTTTATTTTTTTGTAACGCTCTGTTGTACTCTTTTGTTAATATCCGGACTCTTTGATTAAACAAATTTTGTGTAGTCTTCTGTGAAAATACTTATCTTATTCATAGTAAAATCATACCCCTATCTGAATATTAAAACAAACTTAAAAAACAATGTTTAGCCCCTTTTAAAGGGATTAAGCTCATTTTACTTTTTTTTACTCACTATTTCTTATGTTAATAACACTAACATTTAAAAGTTGTTCTAATTCATATATGTGGTTTACCAAGAATAATGATATCTGAGAAGCAAAATTATAAAGTTTTATTAATTTAATGCTCAAACTTATATAAAAA
>CAZKUS010000098.1:0-7221 GCA_964556025.1 uncultured Clostridia bacterium
GAAGAAATAATTAAAGATTATAACAAAGCATACGATTTGAATTATACAATTTTTTCAGTTATTAAAAGTGAAGAATTAATTGAACAGGCAGTTAAAGCAGTAGAAGAGGTTGTGGGTGACTTAAACGAACACAATACAGGATTTACATTCGTCCTTCCAGTTGATTATGTCAAAGGTTTCCCAAAAGAAGATTAGCCAAAAAATTTTAATCACTATTTTGTCAATATTCTATAAATGTTATAATAAACTTTAAGTTTTATAATATGTGCTTTAAGTAACTATTTTTATACAATTGATCATGTTCATGTACTAAGAATTAATTATTATTCACAAAATCCGAGGGATCTTAAGATGTTAGAAACAACAACAGCAGCGGCAGGAGCCATCTTATTGCTAGGACTATTAGGCGGTAAATTGGCGAATAAGGTAAGTTTACCTTCAGTTACCGGCTATCTAGTTGCCGGTTTGATAATCGGTCCATCAGTTTTAAATTTAATCCCAGATAGTACTTTAAATAATTTAGAGCCAATAAATGAATTAGCATTGGGGATTATAGCTATTACCATCGGTGGAGAACTGACCAAGGACAAGCTGAAATTGGTTAAGCAACAGTTACCCCCAATATTTTTAGCCGAAACAGTACTTACCTTCTTATTCGTCACTACAACCATTTATTTAATCTCAAAGTCACTTCCTTTAGCATTTGTATTAGGTATACTTTCACTAGCTACCGCTCCAGCTGCTATTATATCAGTTTTAAAAGAATACAAAGCTCGAGGAGAGTTCCCAAGATTATTGATGTCAATTGTAGCCCTAGATAATCTTATTTGTATCATGGGCTTTGGTATAATAACATCACTACTGGGGATTTTATTCTATCAATCCATTGATCCTAGTAACGGACTATTAATCGCAATTTTTGGAGAACTACTGTTGTCATTATTTTTGGGAATTGGCTTTGGAATAATCATCTTATTCCTCAATAGAAATTCCTTTTCAGATGACAAATTACTTGTTATAAATTTAGGTATGCTGCTATTTGCTGTAGGTATAGCTGAGACTTTTGGACTTCCTTCCCTATTCGTAGCTATGCTAATGGGGGTTATTATCGCTAACTTTTCCAAAAGTGCCAAAAGAATTTTTCGATTAATCACTCAGGTAGAATTTCCAATACTAGTAGCCTTTTTGACACTAGCTGGAGTAAAACTTGATCTAGGTATTGTTGGTGATATCGGTTTCTTAGCTATAGGTTATGTTTTAGCAAGACTAGCTGGGAAAATAGGTGGAGCTAGAATAGGTGCCATATTTAGTAAAGATCTACCCAAAAGATCACGACAAAGTATTGGAATGGCTTTAACTCCTCAAGCAGGAGTTGCTATAGGTTTAGCAATATTAGCGGAAGAAAAGTTGCCAATAGAAGACGGGGTAGTGATCACACTGATCTTATCAACAGTCATCTTTTTTGAATTGATAGGACCCGTTTTAGTCAAAAAAGCATTACAAAATTGTGATTGTATTAATAAAAGTTAACCCCCGACACGCAGGGGTTTTAGCGAAATTTAAGCAAACCTATCGAATTAAATTTCGAGTTTTTCTCTAACTTCAGTTTGTATGCTTTTGAGATCTTCCCAAGAACTGGTCTCCCCGTATATTCTAAACAGTGGTTCTGTCCCTGAAGGGCGTATCAACACCCAGCTGCCGTCTTCACAACTAATTTTCAATCCATCAGTAGTGGAAAACCCTTTAACAGATTTATCAGCTAAAGTTTCCGGCCTCCAGTTGTCTATATATTTCAAAACTCGGCTCTTATCTTGTTCACTAGTGTGAATATCCAAACGCTCATTTACCAACTGCCCGTATTTTTCCTCCATATCTGTTAATAACTCACCTAAGTTAAGTTCTGTTCTAGCTAACACCTCTACCACCAGTAAACATGCCAAAATTCCGTCTTTTTCCGGTATATGTCCTTTGATACTTAAGCCACCACTTTCTTCTCCTCCCAATAGACAGCCTTCGTCTTTCAAGTTTTTACCAATATATTTAAAACCCACTGGTGTTTCGAAAACCTCTTCTCCATAAATTTCTGCAATTCGATTCAACATTTGAGTAGTAGAGACGGTTTTAGTAACTGGACCAGTGTCTCCTCTTTTCAATAGGTAAAGATAAACAATGGACAAAATCTGATTGGCATTGATGAAAGTACCATCATGGTCTACAATCCCGAAGCGGTCAGCATCACCATCTAAAGCTAAACCCAAATCATAGTCACCTTCTTTGACCATAGCAATCAATTCTTGTAACACTTCTGGACTAGGTTCGGGCATTTTACCACCGAATAAGGGGTCTCGATAATCGCAAATTGCATCCACTTGACAGTCTAAGTCTGTTAATAACTTATCCAAATAACCTGCCCCTACGCCGTACATAGCGTCTACTGCTATTTTTAAATTAGAGTTTTTAATTGTATCAATATCAACTAAATTTTTTAATTGACTTAAAAACTTGGATTTTAGTTCAAATGTTGAAATACAGTTTTCATTAGTTCCTTGTTTATACGAAATTTTATTAATTTCTTTAGTTTTTTGGACTTGAGCCACTTTTTGTTCCAATTTCTTAGTAAGCTCAGGTAAAGCTGGTCCCCCATAATAGGGAATAAACTTAACCCCATTGTACTGTGGAGGATTGTGGCTTGCTGTAAACATTAAAGCACCTTTGGTCTGTAAATTAATTATAGCATAAGCTGTCGTTGGTGTTGGTAAAGATTTTTCACTCATATAAACATAAATACCATTTCCTGCCATTACTTCAGCTGCTCTCTGAGCAAATTCAGGAGACAAGAATCTATTATCATAACCGATTACTATTCCTTCTCCGGGTATATCACTATGATGTTCTCTTAAGTACTCAGCAATTCCCTGGGCTACGATTTCCACATTTTCAAAAGTAAAATCTTCAGCCATAACTGCTCGCCAGCCATCTGTTCCAAATTTTATAGACATAATTCTCACTCCCTTTCTATATATTTACTCTAGTATAACAATATTTATAAAAATACTGCAAAGCTTTTACAATATTTTACAAAAGTTTGTCGGTATAAGCTTTATTATACCTGTCACTGTAAATAGTTAATTGTCTTAACATCTCAGCATTGTAAGCGCTCATTTCCGCTTTGAGCATTCGCCATCCCCAATTACCACCAATAGTTCCTGGAATATTCATCCTAGCCCAATTGTCTAAACCTAAAACATCCTGCATAGGATAGATCACTAAATTACTATGACTTTTCCCGATAACTTCCATGAGCTTCCACGCTCTTTCCATATCTGTGCTATAGTCTTCTATTTGTAAATATCTAGCTGCAGTATCTAGACCGTCATGTTGTCCCTGCCTACCTTTTTGCAACCATCCCACCAGGGTGTCATTATCGTGTGTCCCTGTATACAAAACATTATTGTCTGAAAACAAAGCTGAAAATAGTTCTTTTCCCCCTCCTTCCAGCAAAAACATCAGGACATTCATTCCCGGTAAGTTCCAATTGTCTCGCATTTTTTCAACTTCATCAGTTATTATACCTAAATTCTCTGCAATAAAAGGAAGATCTCCCAATTTTTGCTGTACTTGGGCAAAAAAATCATCTCCTGGACCTTTAATCCACTGGCCTTTCACAGCAGTTTCTGCAGATCCAGGAATTTCCCAATACGCTTCAAATCCGCGAAAATGATCTATTCGCGCAGTGTCTACTAATTCCAATAACACTTGTAAACGCCTAACCCACCAGTGATACTGTTCATCTTTCATCACACTCCAATTGTACAACGGATTTCCCCACAGTTGACCTTTTTCGCTAAAATAATCAGGAGGTACTCCGGAAACATGAGTAGGATAGCCTACATCGTCCAA
The DNA here is from genome assembly GCA_964556025.1 of uncultured Clostridia bacterium. Lineage (GTDB taxonomy): Bacteria > Bacillota > Natranaerobiia > Natranaerobiales > Natranaerobiaceae > Natranaerobius. Next base: position 3,901 of record CAZKUS010000098.1, read on the forward strand.
GTAAAATAACTGTCTGTTCACCCAGGTATCGGCACTATCATGGGCTACGAAAATGGGAATATCACCAATAATACGAATGTTTTTTTGTTTTGCATGTGCCAGAAGTTCACGCCACTGTTTGAAAAACCAATATTGTACAATCATATAAAATTCTATCTGACTATTCAACTTGTACCAATAATTTTCAATTGCTTGTTCCTGTCTATGAGCAATTTCTTCATCCCAACTGTACCATGGCAGACCTTGAAAATAATCTTTTAACGCCATAAACAGAGCATAATCAAAAAGCCAGTCCTCGTTTTCATTTTTAAATTTTAAATAGTCTTCACAATTCAACCCACCTGAATACCGAAATTTTGCTGCTGCTTTATCCAAAAAATAAAATTTATACTGCTCAGCTTTTGAAAAATTTATTTGATTCATTTCCTTATTATTACAGTCAGGTAAACTAAATTCATATTTATCCAAATATCCTTCTTTAAGTAACTTTTCTAAATTAACAAATAAAGGATTACCAGCAAAAGCCGAAAAACACTGATAAGGAGAATAGCCGTAACCGACAGGATTTATAGGTAAAATCTGCCAGTAAGTCTGTCCGCTATTTACTAAAAAATCCACGAAATCATATGCTGCTTCTCCTAAATCGCCAATTAATTCTTTTGAAGGCAAAGAACTTATGTGCAGTAACACCCCGCTAGACCTGGAAGTGATTTTATTTGTCATAATTACTTTCCCCCTGTTTTATTTCACCCAGCAACACTTTACCGGACAATGGTGGTAAAATAACATCCAATTTTCCTTGGACAGTATGATTATTTATATCATCATCTGGTAAAAGATTTTTAAAGTTCAGTTCAATTGAATTTATGTCATCAAGAGCATAACTTGGATCTTTGTATAGGTGTTCTAACTGCAAATTTTCTATCCACCATCTCATATCCAATTCTACCTCTTGTTCATAATCCACATTTCTATTTAATAGGATTAAAATTAAGCAATTTTGCATACCACGACCAAACACATCTTTTCCTTCTCTGGTTAAGCGCATAAAGCCATATACATCGTCAGTAACTAGTACAGGATGCCACTCTCCGGTTTTCAAAACAGGATAATTATGACGAAGTCCTATTAATTCTTTATACCATGTTTGTAAATCTATATTCTCATTCGCCCAGGGATAAGGGCCGCGACAGTACGGATCACTAAAACCTTCCATACCTACTTCATCACCGTAATAAACAGCTGGCATACCGGGGAAAGTCATCTGCCAAACGGCTAATAATTTCAGCCTGTCAATAGCCAACTGTAGCGCATCACCATCCAATTGAAAAGACTTCTTTTCCTTCTCTGTCAAGCTATCTTCTTCAGGTGCTTCTCCTAATATAGTCAAAACCCTTTCTACATCATGGCTGCCCAGTAAGTTCATAGTACTGTAAAAATGTTCCTTAGGATAGTTTTCAGCCAAACTCATAAGCATTTTGTTTACTACCCAGGCATCTATCTCTCCCATCATAAAACTTAGTAGCACTTTCCTAAAAGGGTAATTCATAACCGAATCCAATTCATTTCCCAAAAGATATTCACGGCGTTCTCCATGACTGAATTTATTGGAGGCATCTTCCCATACCTCCCCAATCAAAACACTTTCATTTTCATCATTTAGTTTCTTTCCGCTTACACCGCTGTCATTACTGGCTAGATCTCTGTTCAGCTGGTTTTCTTCCTCATCCACACCCAGTTGTTTGACACCGCGGTGCAATTCTTTAACAAAAGCCCCTGGAAGTTCATCAACTACATCTAATCGCCAACCTTTTGCTCCTTTTGCGGCCCAAGTATTTATGACACTGTTGTCATCGTTGATTATAAAATTTTTATACGACTCTACCATTTCATTTACATTGGGTAGATCTGCTATTCCCCACCAACTATCATAATCATGGGGGAATTCATTAAATCTGTACCAAGAAAAATAGGGAGAGTCTTTTGATTGATAAGCTCCTAAACTGTTATAATTACCAAATTTATTAAAATAAATACTATCATATCCAGTATGACTAAACACTCCATCTAAAATAACTTTTATCCCCATTTGTTCAGCGACCTGACAAAGAGTTTGAAATGTGTCGTTATCACCGTACATGGGATCAACTTTTTTATAGTCTCCGGTATCGTATTTATGATTACTGGGAGCTTCAAATATGGGGTTGAGATACAGTACAGTTACTCCTAACTCTTTTAAATAAGGCAATTTTTTAATTACTCCCAGTAAGTTCCCTCCGTAAAAATCCCATTTTAAAATATCTCCCGTTTCCGGGTCTTTTACATAAACAGGTGATTCATCCCAGCTGGAATGGATTAAGATGCCAGGTTTAGGGGATAGAACTTGACCATTTTCCGTTCCATTATAAAACCTGTCCACATATATTTGATACAATACTCCGTCTTTTAACCAATCTGGGGTTTCTAGCTCAGATTGATGTACTGTCACCTGGTAATAAGGTGGGTGATGATCACTAACTTCACCCACTCCACCTAAATGTTCTTTGTTGTTTCCGTAATACCATCTGTTTCCTTGTTTATCGATAATTTCAAAATAATACCACAACAGCCCAGGTGATTCCGGAACTTTTATATCACATGTGTATAACAACGATTTCCCTTTATCTCCATCCTGTGAATTAAATTGTTCTGATTCACTAAACATGGAAAAAACATTTTCTTTCCCTTCATCATCTAACAGTTTTAGATTCACCTGCACAGGATCTTCCGTTTCCTCTTCCCTGTTTAAACTCACTTGTAGCTTTAATCTAATCAGAGTCTCACAAGCTACAGCCCCAAAAGGATCTCTGTACATCAAATTATGCGAGTCATGAAAAATTTGCACTACTCTTCCTCCTCTATTATTACAGGTTCCTGTTGTAGATCCCATATACCCTTGGCATACTCATGAATAGTTCTATCACTAGAAAATTTACCTGAATGAGCTATATTTATGATACTTTTACGCAACCAATTTCTGCGATCACGGTACAAATCCTCTACCTGCTCTTGAGCTGAAACATAAGGTGCAAAATCTTTTAAAACAAAGAATTCGTCGTTATGATGAAGAAGCGAATCGTACAGATCTTTAAATTCTCCCAATGTATCAAATTGAAACCCAGTAGCTAATTGATCCATTAATCTTTTTATGCGAAAATCGTGATGATACATTTCCCAAGCATCGTATCCCCCATAACGATAATAGTCCAGCACTTCTTGATCAGTTAATCCAAAGGTGAAAATATTATCCTTTCCAACTTCTTCTCTAATTTCCACATTGGC
>CAZKUS010000099.1:0-7112 GCA_964556025.1 uncultured Clostridia bacterium
TGCTCCTGTAGGTACTGGTAAAACCAGTGTTATTAGTCATAGAGCAGCAAATGCCATTTTAAATGGCATTGACCCGTCCAGAATTTTGTGTCTTACTTTTACCAACAGGGCGGCAAAGGAAATGAAAGAGAGAATGGTCACAGATATAGGACCAAAAGCTCAAAATTCAACTATTAAGACTTTTCACGGCTTATGTGCTGAAATAATACGAGCTGAAGCTGAATTATTAGGAATTCCACGTGATTTTCACATATTTGATGAAGAAGACGCTAAGTCTCTATTGAAAGATGTAATAGATAAACAAGATGTTCAAATTAACAGTTATGATAATATTAGATTTGTAAATTTGTTGATGAGCTTTATTAACACTGTTAAAAACGAAAAACAAAGTAATGCAGATAAGTCTTGGGAAAAATCTGTTGACGATATTTTTGTTAAACTTCTCAATAATCAGTATTTTAAGCATACAAGCAAAAACCAAGAATTTTTTCATAAAGAGATATTTCAAGAGTATAATGTTCAATTGGCTGTAAATCATGCTTTGGATTTTGCCGATTTAGAATATTATGTGGCTCAACTGTTTTCACAGAACTGGGAAGCAAAGGAGCGATGGCAAAAGCGTTTTGAATTTATTCAAGTAGATGAGGTACAGGATACTAGTTTGCAAGAATATCGTATAATAGCTGAACTTGGAAAAGAACACGGGAATTTTTCATTATTTGGTGACTCTATGCAGACAGTATATGAATGGAGAGGTTCAGCACCTAAACATGTTTTGGAACAGTTTAAGCGAGAATTTGCTCCAGTAACGGAGATAAATTTAACACAAAATTATAGATCTACAAAGAATATTTTAAGAGCTTGTTATCTAGTTGTGAAAAATTACTATCGTGATTATTCCCCCAATATTCGGCCTAGCGCAGAATCAGAAGGTGAAAAGATGACTGTTTTACAGGCGCCTGCCCGTTTGCGTGAATCTGAAATGATAGCAAAACAGATTGAAAGGTTAGCTTCAGATTACGATATAAATTATAGAGATATAGCTGTATTAACCAGAACCAATCAAATAAATAAAGAATTATCAGATAGTTTCATTAAGTTACAACTTCCCCATTTTACAGTTGATAATTTTAAGTTTTTCCGACGCACGGAAATAAAAGATGCTATCGCTTATCTGAGATTATTAAACAATAGATACGATTTAAATAGTTTTAGAAGGATACTGCAAAAACCGCCGAGAGGAATAGGTGATCAGACTATCGATAAACTAATAAATATACCTGCTGATATTGGTTTGAAATTAGTTGACTTTGCCAATACAGATACTCTCAAGTATCGAGATCCTTATGCACGATTGATAGAGAAATTTGAACAAAATCAACTGGTAATTTTTGATGTGGAAACCACGGGTTTGGATGTGGGAAATGATGAAATAATTGAATTGGCAGCTGTAAAAGTTGGGAAGAAAGGAATAGTTGATAGTTTTCATGAATTATTGCAGAATAGCAAACCTGTAGGTGATTCTTATTACATTCACGGTATTTCCGATGAACGATTAGCAGATAAAGGTAAAGATCCGGTCAAAGTGTTAACAGCTTTTTTAAACTTCATGGAAGACTGTGACTTGGTTGGACATAATGTTAATTACGATATTAATATGCTACAGGCACAAATCAGGTCTAAATTAAATAGAGATTTAGAACTATACGGTTTTGATACCCTTGATATGGCCCACAGATTTTTACCAGGTATGGGAAAATACAATTTAGAAACACTGTGTAAATCCCTTGATATACAAAACGAACCCACCCATCGAGCGATGGACGATGTTGAAGCTACCTTCGAACTTCTAAAGGTGCTTTTAGACCGGATCATACCAGGATCAGAACAACGTAAAGCTTATGTAGATCAGCATGGAGAAAAGTTTGTAAATCTAGCTATTGCCCTGAATTCGTGGAGAAAGAAGATGGAAACCACTAGACCTGCAGGGTTGTTAGCACATATTTTAGAAGAATCAGGTCTTAAAGGGCATTGGAAAAAAGATCCCCATAGATATGAAAATCTTAAAGAATTAGTATCTATATTCAGATATCTGGACGATACTGAACTGGCCCCTGTAGATGCACTGAACAAAATTTTAGAAAAGTTGTCATTAGGCAATGATTCTGACAGGCAAGTTCAAGATAGTGATCAAGTGGCATTACTGACTGTTCATCAAGCAAAAGGGTTGGAATTTGACGCAGTTTTTATTGCTGGTGCTGATGACAGTAATTTTCCATATTTTAGAAATAAGCGAGCAGATAAAATAGATGAAGAACACAGATTATTTTATGTTGCTATGACTCGTGCAAAACAGTTTTTATTTGCAAGCTATGCTTCAAAAGATGAAAATGGGTACAGCCAAGAAGGGAGCAGGTTTTTACGATTGATTCCTCAAAAATATTTAAATATCTATCGCTATCAACAATAGAATATGACATCGTCACTTCTAGAGAAGATGTGCATCATAATTCTTTCCAAGAGCACTTTCTATCAAAAGCTCAAGAAAAAAACTTAGGCATTACAGCTATGAAAGTTTTGTCGAAGGGAAGAATGCTGCAAGAAGATAGGATATCCACTATGAAAGATGCTCTTGGCTATGTGCTTTCTTTACCTGTAACTAACGCTATAGTAGGAATTTCAGAAATTGATCAGTTGAGAGAAAATATTGAAATAGCTAAACAATTTCAGTCATTTGATGAAGATAAGATGAAAGAACTAGAAGAACTTGCCGCTTCTTATCCTGATGAATTAAATTGGTACAGATGATATATAATAAAATATTATTTGATAGATACCCCCCGACAAAAAATGATTTTGTTGGGGGGTTAATAAAGTCATTGTTATGTTTTGTTGTTGATATCAATAAAACATCAATTTAAATGAAGCTTCGATTAGTTACTTAACAACTTACTTTTTATAGACTTGTTCATGGGAAAGGGAGAGGGCTTTAACTGGACAGTGATTTACACAAGTGCTACATTTAATACATTCTTCATCTTCTAGCACTACTTCATCCTGAAGTTTTGGGTATGGTTCTAACTGTACTGGACAGACTTTAGAGCATTTATTACATTTTTTACACTTATCTGTGTCCATAACAATTTTTTTGTCGGCAAAATTCACTGTACCTAGTTGTTTCCCTAATTTGTATAATCCGTGCTGCATAGTTCCCATAGGGCATACTACACACCAAGTGCGCGGTGTTGTTACAAGTCCAACAATTGTTCCGACAATGGTCACCACTAGATAAGTAACTACAAAAACAAATCCTAGTTGATCCCAAATTTCAGCAGTTCCGATATATATAAATGCGTTAGCCAAACGATTGGACATTCCAACTAAAAATATACCGAACATTACAAAAATTGCCGTCTTTGTCCTCAAGAATGGTGGGATTTTATTATTTTTACTATACGGTAAAATTATTTTGTCAAATAAGCTACCATGCGGGCAAAAGTTACCACACCAGTATTTCCCCAAAAATAAACTCATACCGATTTCAGCCAAAATAATAAAAGGCACTATTAATCCTAATTTAGGGAACCATAGGCCACCGATAGCTATTAGTAAAGTTACTATCCAACCCCACTGTCTTATGGGTGTAAAAATGCGGTTAGCTTCAATAAATTGTTTTTTAGCCATTTTATCCCCTCCTTAAACTATTTAATGTATTCTAGTTAAGTGCTAAAAAGACCTGTAATTATATTTAGCCTAAATACCGTTTGGGGGTATATAGACTGTTGATATCATAAATGATAATCATTATTTTGTCAACTAATTTGTGTCATTTTTTTGTCCCTGGTTTTGTAGTTGTCCTATTTTTTATTTTTTGTTGTTGTTTTTTGTTATTAGTTTGCAGGGATTTTGGTGAGTACTATATAATATTAGAATAGTGTTTATTGTCATATACAATCTAATAATTAAGTTGTGTTCACAAACTGTAAAATTGAAGCTTCCTGATCAATTACTCATCCAAAATATGATTAACAAATAACCTCATATTATTTGACTTTAATTTTACTGTTGGATCGTTAAGATGTACTATCAACCCTTGTACACAAAATTCGTTCAATCGAAGAGTTCAGCTATCAACAACAGAATATAACAGCGCCTTGAAAAGGAGTGTGAGAATTGCTAGAAAAAGAAGATAAAGATAGGGATCAACAAAATACTCAACAAGATGATCAACAAAAGAAAACAGAGCAAGATGATTTAGAAAGAGAAGAGATAGAGCGCAACCAAAGCGAAGTTATGAATTCAGTTGGTGAGGAAAATAGTGAACCACATTATAAAGAAAAAGTCATTGAAAGGGTAGTGGAAAGAGAACATCAAGATAATACCTTAGGTGTAATTTCTCTCGTTACTGGAATCGCAGGCTTAGTTTTTTTCTTTTGCTGTTTTGGAATTGATCTCGTATTAGGTATTGTAGCCTTAGTAACTGGTATTTTAGGTCACAGAAATAATCAAAGTTATTCACTGGCTGGTTTAATTATGGGAGCAATTGTTCTGGGATTAAATGTTTTAGTTATTTTAGGTTTTATGTCATTAAGAATTTTTGATGCACTTTTATAAATCCAAGTTGTTGGATTGACTGAATTAAGGTGGAATGATAATATGCAACGTAATAGTTTTCAACGTAGCTTAGAAATTTTCTTAGTAATATTTTTTCTAGTGGTTATAATAGGTGCAGTTTTTTATGTATTTAATCCTTATCAGGCAAGTCAAATTACAGGTTATACTGGTTGTACTATTAATGAGGTTTTTGGTGTTCAATGCCCTACTTGTGGTGGAACACGAGCAATGTATGCAGTCTTTCAAGGAAACATTATTCGAGCTGTGCAGCATAATTTACTGGTCGTTTTTTCTGTTCCAGTAATTTTGTACTATGGTGGCAAAACATCTTATCTGGTATTATTGGGTGAGCCTTTAACCCGTCTGCGTATAAACAAGTCATTTCTTTGGTTTTGGTTAGTTTTAGCAGCTGTTTTTACGGTACTTAGGAATCTCTTATAATAGAGTTAAATTAAAGTGAAGGTAACAACTTGCAACAAAAACAAACGTTGACAGTTTCAAAAAGTAGATAAGAAGAGTTGTTTATTTTGATAAACAGCTCTAGTTCTGAACAAATCACTTTAACAGTTTAACGTGAGTTTTGTTGTTTGCACATATATATTATTAAGTGAGGTGTTAACATGAGATCACAAGAAATTATTAACTTGACAGAACAGTACAGTGCGAAAAACTACAGTCCCTTACCAGTTGTGATAGAGCGAGGAAAAGGTGTGTGGGTTACAGATGTGGATGGTAATGAATACATGGATATGCTAAGCAGTTATTCTGCATTGAATCAAGGTCACAGGCATCCTAAAATTATTAAAGCACTACAAGAACAAGCCGAAAAACTGACTATTACTTCTAGAGCTTTTCACAACGATAAGTTGGGGCAGATGTGTAAACAGATTGCTCAAATTACAGGTAAAGACAAAGTTTTGCCTATGAACACTGGTGCGGAAGCAGTGGAAGTTGCTGTGAAAGCTGCGAGAAGATGGGCTTATCAGGTGAAAGGAGTTCCCAGAGACGAGGCTGAAGTCATTGTATGTCAAAACAATTTTCATGGCAGAACTATGTTGGCTGTTTCCATGTCTACTAGTGAATCTGCTACTAAAGATTACGGTCCTATGATTACGGGGATCAACACTATACCGTATGGAGACTCTGAAGCTCTTGAGTCTGCTATTACGTCAAATACTGCTGCATTTATCGTTGAACCGATCCAAGGTGAGGGAGGAGTTGTAGTTCCGCCTGATGGTTATCTAAAAGAAGTGCAGCAATTATGTGCTGAACATAACATTTTATTTATTGCTGATGAGATTCAAACTGGTTTAGGAAGGACAGGAAAGATGTTTGCTTGTGACTGGGAAGGTGTAACTCCAGATATATACATATTGGGTAAGGCCTTGGGAGGAGGAGTTTATCCGGTATCCTGTATAGCAGCTGATAATGAGATTATGGATGTATTTGAACCGGGGTCCCATGGTTCTACTTTTGGAGGTAATCCTTTGGCTGCGTCTGTAGCACTGGCATCTTTAGATGTTATTAAATCTGAGAACCTGCCTGATAGGGCAGAAGAATTAGGGAAATATTTTAGGGGAAAATTACAGGAAATGCAGTCCTCACATGTGAAAGAAGTAAGAGGTAAAGGGTTATTAATAGGTATGGAATTGAATAACATTGCTAATAACTACTGTAAGGAATTAAAAGAACAGGGAGTATTGGCTAAAGATACTAAGGATTATGTGATCAGGTTTGCTCCACCATTAACTATTACCAAACAAGAAATCGATTTTGCTCTGGAAAAAATCAGCCTGGTATTTAGCAATTAAATTAAGATTTTTCAGTGTTTATTGCTAATAGTTTTTCTAACTATAAGCATTGAAAAGTCGTCACACATTCCCGTGACTAAATCATGAGAAGTTCACCTGCAAACAGCTATATCTTAAGAAAGAAGGGGGCGTAAAAAATGGACATTTATTCTGCTATTCATGACAGAAGAAGTGTTAGGAAATTCAAATCCGATGCTATTTCACAAGAAACATTAGAAAGTATACTGGAAGCTGCCAGGGTTGCACCTTCATGGGCAAATAAGCAGTGCTGGCGATATATTTTAGTAGAAAGCGACAATGTCAAAGATGAAATCTATTCTGCTTTACCAGAAAAAAATCCTGGTACGAAAACTATCAAACAAGCACCTTATACAGTGGTCTTATGTGCAGATCCGGAGGCATCAGGTAAAGCTGGAAGCAGAGAATACTATATGTTGGATGCAGGTATATCGATGCAGCAGCTCATGCTCGCCGCTCATGCGGAAGGCCTCGGTACCTGCTGGATAGCTTGGATTGATGATGAACAAAAAATCCGGGAAGCATTAAATCTTCCGGAAGAGATTCAGTTAATTGCATTATCACCACTAGGATATCCTGATAAGAATGCGAAGCCAACTCCAAGAAAAGAATTGAGTGAAATTGTTTATAAAGATCAGTGGGGAAAAGAAATGTATTAATCAAAGGCTG
>CAZKUS010000100.1:0-4444 GCA_964556025.1 uncultured Clostridia bacterium
ATTTTTCCTGACCAGTTAGAGTCATACCACCGATAGTGCGGCCGTGAAAAGAATTGTAAAAAGTAATAATTTCAGTTTTTTCACTATCCATTGATCTGCCGTATTTTCTAGCCAGTTTTATAGCGGCTTCATTTGCTTCTGTACCGGAATTAGAAAAATAGACTTTTGATGCAAAGCTGTTTTCTACTAATAACTGGGCTAAATTAACTACGGGATCACTGACAAAAAAATTTGACAGATGTGCGTATCGGTCGAGCTGTTTAACGACTGCTTCTTTAATAGCTTGGTTATTTTGTCCTAAATTGTTTACAGCGATACCGCTAAACATATCGAGATAATAATTTCCGCACTCATCATACAAATATGAACCTTCTCCACCTACAATATGAAGATTGTTTCTTTTGTAGAGATTCAAAATATACTCTTTATCTCTTGTAAAAATGTTATCCATGATAAAACACCCTAACCCCTCAATTCGTCGAGAATTTTGGTTTTATCAGCAGTTTCAGCATCAATATTTTTGATTACTTCAGCTGGAGTCCCAGCAACTACAGAATTAGCAGGGACATCCTTAGTGACAATGGCTCCAGCCGCAACAACAGCTCCCTGTCCTACTCTCACACCTTCTAAAATAACGGCATTGGCACCGATTAAAGCCCCGTCTTCTACTATTACGGGAGTCTTACTCGGTGGCTCAAGTACCCCTGCAATAACAGCGCCAGCGCCCACATGGACATTTTTACCAATGGTGCCTCTTGCGCCTATGCTGGCGTTCATATCAACCATGGTTCCTGCCCCAATTTCTGCACCAATGTTAATAACTGCTCCCATCATAATGACGGCCTTTTCTCCAATGGTGGCTTTATCTCTTATGATAGCTCCCGGTTCAATCCGCGCATTGATTTCTCTAAGGTCTAATAGTGGAATAGCCGAATTTCTGCGGTCATTTTCAATCACATAATCTTCAATTTTATCCTTATTTTCCTCTAAAAACTCATTGATAGCATTTGCCTCTCCAAATACTGTTCTGGAATCTCCCTCTCCAAAAACTCGCAAACTGCCGAAATCGACACTTTCAAGTTCACCTTTTACGTATAGCTTTACAGGTGTAGATTTCTCTGCTTCCTTAATGTAATTAGCGATCTCATAAGCATCAGTTAAGTTATGATCAGCCATTTTAAATCCCCCTATTTAAAAATTTGGATAACAACACTTTTTATTTATATTTCCTTTCTATTATATTATATGGATAAAGGCAGACAGAATATAATAGCGCCTTTAGTAAAAAAACGGCTAATTAGGTAATAAAGTATTACCTTTAGCCGTTAGAGTCATGTCAGCTATGGCAATACTCATCTCAAAGTCCCTAAGTGTGAAGTAGCGCATCATTATAGGTCAAGGGATAAGTCCCTATAATGACAGTCCTTAAGGTATTCCCATAAGGCCCAGCCGATGAAAAGTCATCAGCTTCGGCGGTAACTCCTTTCATTTCACAAAAGTGAAATTACTATTAGTTACCGCACCTCTACCTCACCTCATTGCGAGATGAGGTATTGCTATGCGATTTTGAAGCATAATACCATTATTTTATATATGTGTCAACAGGAACCAAGTGATTTATGGACCCAAGTGATTTAATTGAGCTTTTGAATAAAAAGTTTGTCATAAACTATAACATAAATGCAATTGAAATTATGACAAAACTGAGATATAATTATTTATGAGGAGGTGTTTTTTATGTTTGCTATGTTAAATAGCGAAACAGTAGGACAAAGGTTTTATGAGCTGCGTGAGAAGAGTGGTTTTAGTCAAAGTCAGATTGCAACATATTTACAAGTGGATCAAAGTTATATCTCTAAATGTGAAAAAGGTCAGAGAAATTTTAGTTTAGATATTCTTGAAAAAGCTGCTAATCTTTTCGGATGTCCGATAGATTATTTTACAAATGAAGATAGTGAATTTACTCCTTTACCTACTGCCTTGCGTGCAGATAGTGTAGAGGTAGAGGATTTAGAAACTATAGCGGCAGTTAATAAGATTGCTCTAAACTTACGTTATATGGAGAGCTTACTTGAGGGTGATAACAATGAAACCACAAATTGAAATTAATTCAGAAGCTATTAACTTGCGCAAAGAGTTTGGGATAGACATATATTCCCCTGTTGACATTTTTGCTCTGGTTAAAAACAATGATAATCTAACTCTGGTTTTTTATCCTATGGGTGAAAGGATAAGCGGAATATGTATCAGAGATTTAAGAAATAAAATTATTGGCGTAAATTCGAGAACTACTTATGGACGCCAGCGGTTTACAATAGCTCATGAATTATACCATTTATATTTTCATGATGAATTTAAAAGTGTAGTATGTTCAAAAGACTTGGAAAAAGACAAGGACCCTATGGAACAAGAAGCTGACAAATTCGCATCTTATTTTTTAGCACCTTATGAAGCAGTAAATGACTATATAAAAGGTAAGTTAAAAAAACCAAAAGGAACTCTTGAAGTCAGTGATATTGTAAAGATAGAGCAGAATTTTGGATTGAGCAGACAAGCAACCCTTTGGAGATTAATTAATGATGGCTACTTAAGCTATGAAAAAGCGGATACAATGAAAACCGGTATAATTTTGTCTGCCCTTAAGCTCGGGTATGATGAAAAGCTGTACCAACCTTCTCCGGAAGAAAAAGAGTATACTACTTTAGGCAAATATATTCAATTGGCAGAAGAGTTAAAAGAAAAGAGACTTATTTCAAACGGAAAATATGAGGAGCTATTATTAGACGGATATAGAGGGGATATGGTATACGGATTAGAAGGAGAAAGCTATTATGACTAGCAAATTATTTTTTGATACCGATTGTATTTCTTCATTTTTGTGGGTTAATAAAGAAAATATTTTATTAAAACTTTATCCAGAGCGGATAGTTTTGCCGCAACAAGTTTTCGATGAATTGTCTAATCCTAGTATTCCACATATTAACAGAAAAGTTAACCATCTTATTTCTGATGGTAATATTAAAACTCATAGAATTTATACTGACACGGAAGAATTTAAATTGTACTATCAACTGGCTATGGCACCTGCTGAAGGAGAAATGATAATAGGTAAAGGTGAAGCAGCGGCAATATCTTTAGCAAAAACATATGAAGGTATAATTGCCAGTAACAATCTAAAAGATATCTCCAAGTATGTACGTAAATACGATTTAGAACATGTTACCACAGGTGATATTTTGGTAGCTGCATTAAATAAAGGATATATTGATGAAACCATGGGAAATCAAATTTGGAGTAATATGTTGGCTAAAAAAAGACGTTTACCAGAGCCATCTTTTTCTGATTATCTTAACAGTATTTAGAAAGTAAAAGCAATATAACAGTACGTTTACTTTACTTCTCCTCCTACTAGCTCCAGTCTTTTATCCGTAAAACTCACCGTAGACTCCCTGTGGCTTATCACAAGAACAGTTTTCCCCTGCATCAGATTCTGCAGGGCCTGCACTACCAGTGCCTCGGTGTGCACATCCACATTAGATGTAGGTTCATCCAAAACTAACACTTTGGGATCTTTCAAAAACAACCGTGCCAATGCTATTAGCTGTTTTTGGCCACCGGACAGTTTGATCCCTTCCTGCCCCACAATGCTGTCATAACCCTGGGGAAGACCGGTTATGAACCTGTGAATATGCGCTTTTTTGGCTGCAGCTTCGATCTCTTCCTGGGTGGCATCGAAATCCCCATATCTAATATTATCGACAATACTCCTATTAAACAGATGTACATCCTGGGAAAACACCCCGACCCAACTGCGCAGATTATGTAAGGGAATCTTCTGAATATCTACTCCATCCAATAAAATTTTCCCGCTATCGGGAGCATACATCCGGGTAAGCAGCTTGATTAGAGTGCTTTTTCCAGCACCAGATTCTCCCACTAGAGAAACTGCTTCCCCTGCGGGAATGGTAAAACTCACCCCGCGCAGAATGTACTGTATATCATTTGCCTCTACATGTTTGTCTTGTGTGGTCGTTGTGGTCGCGTCTGGATCTGCTTTCATATGCCTTTGACTTTGGTGACTCTGGTGAATGTGTTCATCTTTTTGGTATGAAAAATATACATCTTCAAAAGTCAGTTCTCCTTGGATCTCATTTACTTGATCATTTTCGTCTGTTTCTCCTGCTGTTTCTTCCGCAAAGCTATTCTCCACAGGCAGCTCCATATAATGATTGATCCTGTCCAAAGCGGCAGCAGCCTGTTGATAAGTGTTGTACACCTGGCTCAAATCCATGAGGGGTCGGAAAAATCGCCGCAGATACCCGAGAAATGCTGCCAGCACTCCCAGGGTTAGTTCGCCCTCAATGACCATTAATCCGCCGTATCCGAATATAACAGCTTCGCCCAATACTCTGGTAAAATTCATTGCCGGAAAGAACAGGGAAAA
>CAZKUS010000100.1:4544-7036 GCA_964556025.1 uncultured Clostridia bacterium
ACACCCAGGGTGGCAAGATCGCTTACCAGGTTAATAAAACCATTGGACACTAAATCGGTTAAGGTGTTGACATCGTGGGTCACTCTCGACATTAACTCTCCAGTTTGTCGTGTATCATAAAAGCTCATGGGAAAATTTTGCATTCTCTTAAATAGATCCTCCCTGATCCGGGCTATGGCTACCTGACCCACCCAACCGGCCAGATAAGTTTGCCAGTATGATGACCACCAGAATAGGGCATAGGAACCCAGCATTAAAGCTGACACAAGACCCAATCCATGTACGTTTCCCGGTACAATAAAATCGTCAATGGCAACTTTCATCAGATAGGGCCCAGCCAGAGAGCTCAAAGCTACTACCACGGTAGCCAGTAATGCAGCCAAAACCTTGCCCCGATAGGGTTGAATGTATTTGATGAGCAGGTGAATATTACTGCGCAAATCGGCTATGACATTGCTACTGCTTTCCTGTTTTTGATCTAAAGATGCAAAGACTTTTTTCATCATTTTCACCTCAATAGGTTCGTTTCAAGAATGTTGGTGCTGTAAGTTGTTGATAGCAATAAAATTATTAATCGAACAAATTATGCGGGTTTGATAATACATCTTCACTTCAAAGTTTCTCGTACCATATTGCGGTACACGCCATCTCGTTCCATTAACTCCTGATGACTTCCCTGTTCAACTAACTTTCCATCTTTAATGACCAGTATTTTATGCGCATTGGTAACCGTCCACAATCGGTGTGCGATGATGAAAACTGTGCGTTCGGCAAATAATCGTTCCAGTGCTTCCTGTACTTCTAGTTCCACCTGTTCGTCCAGATTGGAAGTGGCCTCATCCATTAGTACCACTGCCGGATTGCGAAGCAAAAGCCGGGCAATGATGATTCGCTGTTTTTCTCCCCCAGACAGACGCACACCTCGCTCACCCACATGGGTATCATATCCATGGGGGAAGCTCATGATCCTATGGCGAATTCGTGCGTGCTGGGCACAACTGATCATTTCCTCTTCACTGGCACTACGATTTCCGAACATGATATTTTCCCTGATAGATCCGGTGAAAAGCATATCCTGCTGCATGGCGATTCCTACCTGATTTCTAAGACTTTCCACTTTTACTTGGCTTATATCGTATCCGTCTAATAGTATACGCCCCGCTTTGGGTTCGTAAAACCTGGGCAAAAGATTTAATAGACTGCTCTTACCGGCACCAGTAGGCCCCACAATGGCGACAGTCTCACCAGGTGTCACATGAAAGCTCACGTCATACAGCACATCCTTCCCTTGTCCTTCCTGCCCCTGTCCTTCCTGTCCCTGTTCATAGGCAAAGGATACCTGTTCGTACTTCACTTTTCCCTGAACAAAGGGGAGATCAATCGCACCGGGATGATCTTCCACCTCGGGGCGCCGGTCTAATAGCTGGAAAGCTCTCTCACCACCGGCTACGGCCTGAGTGGTCAGATTGATCATCATTCCCGTCTGCCTGATGGGTCGGGTCAAAATGGCCAAATAACTGGTAAAACCCATCAAGATACCGATAGAGATGTCTCCTTGTATGGCTAGCCACCCTCCTACAAAGATCACCAGAGATGTAGCGGCCCCCAAAAGAAAGTGGACATAGGGCATCCAGAAAGCAGACATCTGCACAGCTTCCAGGCGCTGATCTCGATAACCTTCATTGCCCTGCTGAAACATTTCACCTTCGTATTTCTCTCCACCAAATAGTTTCACCGCTTCCATGCCGGAAAAGGATTCTTGTACTGCATTACTAAGCTGGGCGAATTTTTTTCTGGACTTACTGAAAACAGGCCGAACCTTTCCGGCATAGCTAAACATGGCGTGAATCATTAATGGTATCATAAGCACATACAGAAGCCCCAGGCGAAGGTCCCAGCTCAGCACCACCAACAGCACGCCAATAATAGTAGTGATATTGGCGATAATATTCACTGACACAAAAGAAAAAAATCGTTTCAAGGTCTCGGTGTCGGAAGTCACTCTGGACACCAGGTCACCGGTTTTGCTGTCATCGTAAAAGTCAAAGGACAGTCTGTTTAAATGTGCAAACAAATCAGATCGTAGTTGATAGATCACCCGCTGAGCCCCGAGTTCAGCTAGGTATCGTTGGAAAAAGTCCACGATCCCCTTGATTAAGCTGATAACAACCATAACTCCTACCAAAGGTAAGATCAAATCTCGTCTTCCAGGGGCAATAGCTTCATCGATACCGTACTGAATTATCAAAGGCGGGACCAATCCCATTACAACTGAGAAGAAAAGAAGCAGCACGCCTCCCATAAAGGGAGGCCAATTATATTTTACATAGTCAAATAGACGGGCTAGTACTTCAGTTGCCTTCATGATACATGTCTCCTTAGGTATAACATATAGAAAATCTTTGGTTATAAAAATTTTAATTGGCTTGTATTTTGAAATACAACTGTGCCTTTTAATTAAAACTTCTAGCCAAATAGCTGTTTACCTGCTG
>CAZKUS010000101.1:0-6946 GCA_964556025.1 uncultured Clostridia bacterium
CTACAATTGACAAAAGTACCTAAACCGGATGATGCAGCTGATGCTTTAGCTGTTACTATTTGCCATTCACAGGCCTATAAATTAAAAACTATGATGTGAGCTAATGGGGGACGAGTGAGTGATTACCAGAATAAAAGGTGAATTAGTGGAAAAAAACAGCGAATACTGTATTATTATGACTGGTGGGATTGGTTACCAAGTTTATATTCCAGAAAGTAACTATAATTTATTGCCTGACTTAGGACAGGAAGCTCTTTTACATACTTTTTTAGCGGTAAGAGAAGATGCTATGACATTGTACGGTTTTACTAGTACAGAACAGTTAACAGTATTCAAAATGATAACGAATATTTCCGGGATTGGCCCTAAAATAGCTTTGGCATCTGTAAGTACTATACCTCCTACTCAGTTTTATTTATCTGTATTAAATGATCAAGTGAATGACTTGACTAAAATACCTGGTATAGGTAAAAAATCAGCTCAACGGATGATTTTAGAATTAAAAGAAAAAGTAAAAGATCTGTATTCTACTGATTTATCTTCAAATACTTCGTTAGAAAGTACGGACTTATGGTCAGGTGAATATATTACTAAAACTGAGGAAGTTGCTCAATTAGATGAGCTTAAAGAAGCCTTAAATAGTTTAGGGTACACTGGTAAAGAAATAGATAAGATAGTGAATGAATTACGCCGAGAGATTAATCAGGAAAAAACGATGGAGGAATTACTTAGACTGGCTCTGCAAAAGCTGAATTCTAGTTAATGAGGAGGAGGATAAATGCCTTCAGAAGATGAGCGTATTATTTCTAGAGAACAGGTGAGCGAAGATTTTCAATTGGATAGTGATTTAAGGCCAAGACAATTTCAAGATTATATAGGACAGGACAAAGTAAAGGAAAACCTAGAAATATTTATCAAAGCCGCTGTTGAACGCGGTGAAGCATTAGACCATGTACTTTTGTATGGTCCGCCAGGTTTGGGAAAGACTACCTTAGCGCATATTATAGCAGAACAGATGGATGTTAATATTCAAGTAACTTCAGGACCTGCTATAGAGAGACCTGGTGATTTGGCAGCCATTCTCACAAATTTAGAAGAGCGAGATGTGTTGTTTATTGATGAAATCCATCGCTTGAATAGAAGTGTAGAAGAGATACTGTATCCAGCTCTTGAGGATTTTTCAATTGATATTATGGTAGGTAAAGGCCCTAGTGCTAGAAGCCTGAGACTAGATTTGGCTCCGTTTACTTTAGTGGGAGCTACAACGCGTGCTGGTAGTTTATCCAGCCCTCTTCGCGGTAGATTTGGTGTGGTTAATAGATTGGATTTTTACACTGTGGATGATTTGTGTCAGATTATCATTAGGTCCGCAGAGATATTAGAAATTGAAATTGCTGAAGAAGGTGCTGAAAAACTCGCCGGTAGCTCTAGAGGTACGCCTAGAATAGCTAATAGACTTTTAAAAAGAGCTAGAGATTATGCACAAGTGAAAGCAGACAATAAAATAACATCAGAAGTTGCTGAATTAGCGCTTAAAATGTTAGAAGTTGATGCTTACGGTTTAGATGAAATAGATAGAAGACTTATGAAAGTTATTTACAGTAAATTTGGTGGAGGACCTGTAGGTTTGGATACTATTGCTGCTGCTATAAGTGAAGAAACAGAGACCATTGAAGATGTATACGAACCTTTTTTACTACAGCTGGGATTTATCCAACGAACACCGCGTGGGCGAGTTATTACTAGAGCTGGATTAGATTATTTGGGCGTGACAGGAGAAACTTCCCAACAACAAAAACTGTTTTAATAAGAGGTGGTCAGGAGATGTTTGATCAGTTTGGTAGACTTCTGATGACTTTTGGGATACTGTTTCTAGTTCTTGGAGGGATAGTAACCATATTGTCTAGGATAAGTAATATCGGGCGATTGCCGGGAGACATTTTTATTCAGAGAGGTAATATGACTTTCTTTTTCCCTTTGACTACTTCAATAATAATTAGTATTATTTTATCTTTAGTTTTCACTTTATTGACTCGTAGATAAATGGTGAGGAGGCCAATTATGATTAAGAACTGGAAACTGGTTTTTTTAGTCTCGATTTTGTGTTTACAACTGTTTTTCCCTTTGCTTACATATGCTCAAAACTCGCAAGTAAATAGTGTGACTCAAGAAAACACTAGTTCTCACGTGGAAATTGGATTATTACACTCTGAAGAGGAAGTAGAACAGGTAGAGTTGGAAGGTGTATACGAGGATTTAAATATTGAATTAGATTTAAAGAATAATGAAGAGTCTCTTGATGTTCCACTTAGCAACATTTCTGATGACATTAAAGTAAGTAAAGAAAATGGTGAGTTTAAAATCAATGGTGAAATAGCTGAAGATAGTTTGGATGACGCTTCTTTAGAGGAAACATCAGTGGAATATAAATTGAGTATGAATTTAGGAGACGATGAGGCATCACAAGAGTTTAAATCTTTACTATATGATGAATTTAATGAAGAATTGAATGTTGATATTCTTGAACAAGAAAATAACGAACCTTATCTAATAGTTGTGAATTCGAAAAACTATGAGAAATTAGAAGATGCACTATCTTTTATATGGGATGAATTAGATGATAAGGGTTATGAGATCTCGTCAAATTACACTGTGATTTTAGAACAAGATGAACAGCCGGAAAAGCTTGAAGATAAACTGGAAAATTATAATGACATAGAAAAAAATGAAGACTTATACATAGTTCAAAAAAGTGGAAGCGAGTTGTACTCAATTATAGCAGATTTTTCTGATGTTGAAGAAATAAAAGGTTTTGTCGATAATCAAGATAAAACTTTTGCGGATCTATCTATACGAGGGCCCGGTTATGCCGTGGATTTTGATGGAGATTATCCTATTTATAAAACTGCACATGATCATGGTGATGAAACTTTGTTAGTTACTGAAACTGATAGTGAAAATAGTGAAAAACTAGAGCAATTACAAAATTTTCTCCTAGATCACACAGATTTGACACTTGATCTAACTGAATGGCAAGATTCCCCAGCATTGGCTGTAGGAAACTTTTATTGAGCTTCTCAAGGTCAATTAATTGAAAAAATGATTAATTCCATTGATGAACTTGATGAACTTGATGAATTTAATGAACTTGATGAACAATTAGATCAAGTTGATTGGGACTTTGAAATTGTTGAGTTAGAGGATTTGAAACTTGATCAAGAAGAAGCCAGTGATATACTTTCTGACACAGATTTATCTAATATTGACGAATTCCGTGTATCAGGAGAAAATGATCAACCAGTAAAATTAGCTAATAATGACCGCTCTTATAGAGGAGATATAGTTATAAAACCGGGAGAACAGGATTTAATGGTAACAAATTATGTTGAATTAGAAAATTATTTAAAAGGGGTTGTTCCCGCAGAAGTATATCTGTCTTGGAATATGGAAGCCTTAAAAGCTCAAGCTGTAGCCGCGAGAAGTTATGGCATTTATGCAAGTAATAACTCTGGTGATAACAGCGAGTTTGATATGACTGATTGCCAAGAATCTCAAGTTTACAGGGGATATTCTGCTGAAGATAGTAGAACCAATGAAGCCGTGGAAAAGACTGAAGGTGAAATGATATATTATCAAGATGAGGTTATAAATGCTATTTATCATTCCAATGCAGGAGGTTATACTGAACAGTCTGAATATGTTTGGGGATCAGAAGTAGATTACTTAACATCGGTAGATAGTCATTGGGATGAAAGTGCTTTAGACGATGGAGCACCGGAAAGTTATCAGTGGGAAGAAGAATTTACCCATGATGAGATTTCTGAGAAAATTAACGAACATTATGAAATAGGTGACTTAACAGATATTGAAGTGCTAGAGTACTCACCAGAAGGTCGTGTTAAACAAGTTCTTTATCGAGGAGATGAAGGGGATGAGGAAGTTTTTGGTGATTCTAACAGAACACCTTTAGAGCTTAGGAGCACAAAATTTGAGATTGAAGACAACCGTGAAAAGACGGAAGTCAGTGTGAAATCCGGTCAAGGCAATCAAACATCATTTAAAGAAATGGATGATCTTTATGCTTTAAACTCTAGTGAAGAAACAGAAAAAGTTACAGAAAGTGAAGATGAGTATTATATTTTAGGTGCCAGTGATCTTAGATTGGCTGAGAAAACCTTACAGTATTTATTCACTGGATACGGTTTTGGACATGGGCTTGGTATGTCTCAATGGGGTGCTCATGGAATGGCAGAAGAGGGTTACGATTATAAAGAAATACTGACACACTATTATACTGAGGAAATTTCAGTAGAATAATATGACAGAGGATGGGGTTTATTGTGGAATTACATGAATTTGATTATGAATTACCTGAACATTTGATAGCTCAAAAACCGTTAGATAATAGAGCAGATTCTAGATTGATGGTTGTTGAAACTGATTCTGAACAGATAAATCACAGTCAATTTAGACAGATATCAGATTATGTACAACCTGGAGATGTGTTTGTTTTAAATAACAGTCGAGTGATACCTGCTAGATTGTTTGGTAGAAAGAAAGATACAGGTGGTAAGCTGGAAATGGTCTTACTACACCCGACACAAGGAAATGATCAATGGGAAGCGCTAGTAAAACCTGGTAAGCGCGCCCAACCGGGAACAGTATTTGAGTTTGGTGAAGGAGTTTTGGATGCAAGAATAGTGGATGTGACTCCAGAGGGTGGACGGATAGTTGAATTTTATTATCATGGTGAATTTAATGATATATTAGAACAGCTGGGGAAAATGCCCTTACCTCCATATATAAAAGAAGATTTGGATGAGCCTGAAAGATATCAAACTGTATACGCTAAAAATGAAGGCTCTGTAGCGGCTCCTACAGCAGGACTACATTTTACTTCTGAAATAATCCAAGAGATAACTTCGAAAGGCGGGAAAGTTGTAGAATTGACCTTACATGTGGGACTTGGAACTTTTCGACCGGTGGAGACAAATAATATAGAAGAGCATCAAATGCATGCTGAATTCTATCATTTACCAGAAGATGCCGCTGGAGAGATTAACAAGGCTCGGTCAGAAGGTGGAAGAATAATAGCTGTAGGAACCACTGTTGTTAGAACTCTTGAAACATGTAAAAATTCATGTAATAATAATTTAATAAATGCTGGAAAAGGATGGACTGATATTTTTATTTATCCCGGTTATCAGTTCAGCATAATAGATGCTATGTTGACAAACTTCCATTTACCGAAATCTACTTTGTTAATGTTAGTATCTGCATTTGCTGGAAAAGACTTAATTATGACTGCTTATAGAGAAGCTGTTAAAGAGAAATATCGTTTTTTTAGTTTCGGTGATGCTATGTTGATAAAATAAAAATTTAATACACTAAACATGGATAGATGTTTAAGTTTGGCTTGTTAAAGTTGAATGTTGATAGCTAAACTCTTCAATTTCACATCCAATGTTTCCAGTTGGTACATTTTAAGTAGGTAGGTGATTTTTTGGCTATATCGTATCAAGTAATGAATCAATCTACAGAGTGTAGAGCGAGATCGGGAAAAATTCAGACTAATAGAGGTGAAATTAACACTCCTGTATTTATGCCAGTAGGTACTAAAGCTACTGTAAAAACTATGGCTCCTGAAGAACTAACAAAATTAGGAACGGAAATTATTCTGGGCAATACTTATCATTTACATATTCGACCAGGGTCTGAACTTATTAAACAGGCTGGTGGTTTACATAAATTTATGAACTGGGATAGCCCAATACTTACTGATAGTGGAGGATTCCAGGTATTTAGTTTAGGTAAACTGAGACAAATTAGTGATGATGGAGTTGAATTTCGCTCTCACTTAGACGGTTCTAAACTTTTTTTATCTCCGGAAACTGCAACACACATCCAAGAGAACTTGGGATCTGACATTATCATGGCTTTTGATGAATGTCCACCTTATCCATCAAGTGAGGATTATGTTCGTGAATCTATGTACAGATCACTGCGCTGGGCGGAAAGATGTAAACAGAGTCAAACCAAATCCGATGAACAAGCATTATTCGGTATAGTTCAAGGAGGCATGTATCCAGACCTACGTGCTGAAAGTGCAAGAGAAACTGTAAAGATAGGTTTTCCAGGGTATGCTGTAGGTGGACTTAGTGTGGGAGAGCCTAGAGAGACCATGTTGGAAATATTGGAAAGTACTGTACCGTTTTTACCTGCTGATAAACCCAGGTACCTAATGGGTGTAGGCACTCCTGATTATCTTATTGAAGGTGTGCGGATGGGAATTGATATGTTTGACTGTGTCTATCCTACTAGGGTTGCTCGTAATGGTACTGCTATGTCTAGATATGGCAATACTACAATTAAAAATGCTAAATACATGTATGATTTTAATCCTATTGATGATGAATGTGAATGTTATACTTGTCAAAACTATTCTAAAGCCTATCTCAGGCATTTAGTGAAAGAAAATGAAATATTAGGTTTTCGATTACTCACTTGGCATAATTTGTTTTTTCTGATAAAGTTAATAGAGGAACTACGCCAGGCCATAAAAAATGATAATTTTATGGCCTGGCGAGAATCTTTTTACATAAATTATCAAGTTTAAATTAAGGAGGTATAGTTGCATGCCAGAATTAGTAGGGTCATTTTTACCACTTATCATTCTGATCGCAATTTTTTATTTCTTGTTGATCAGACCACAACAAAAGCAACAAAAAGAACGGCAGCAGATGTTGGAAAACTTACAAAAGAATGATAAGGTAATAACAATCGGTGGTATTCACGGTACTATTAAGGACATCAAAGATGATACTTTGACTCTAAAAATTGCTGAGAATTTATCAATTACAGTGTCTAAATTTGGAGTTCAAAGTGTTGTTAATGACCAAGAAAAAGAATGATAGAACTATTTTAATCAACAATTGTCAATTAGAAC
>CAZKUS010000102.1:0-4764 GCA_964556025.1 uncultured Clostridia bacterium
AATCTAATCCATATTTTTTGATTTTATTTAAGATAGTCGTATGAGAAACCCCCAGCTCTGAAGCCGCTTTCCTTGCACTATTTGTTTTACTTAAAGTTTTAGTTAAAATTTCCTGTTCCACTTCAGCCATTACTTCAGGTAACTTTCTATTTTGATAATACACCTGCAACTCATCTGTAGATTTTTGCTTATCTTCACGCCCCTTATCATCACCACCCAAAAGTTGTGAAATTTTCTTATAATCACCCAAATACAAATGTTCAGGTTTTATTTGATAATCAGGGGATAAGTTTACAGCTCTTTCGATCACATTTTCCAATTCTCTGACATTCCCAGGCCATTGATATGTTTGTAGTTTTACTTTACTTTCAGCAGTTATTTCGTACTTATTGATACCATCAGGCGGCATCATTTGATCTAAAATGTGATAAACCAATGGTATAATATCTTTTTTCCGTTCTCTTAAGGGAGGAATCTTTATGGGGATAACATTCAACCTATAGTATAGATCTTCTCTGAAGTAACCTTGCTGCACCAAACTTTCTAAATCCTGATTTGTGGCAGAAATAACTCTTATATTTACTGGAATTTCTTCTTTCCCACCTATTCTCCGAACTTGCTTGTCTTGTAATACCCTCAGAAGCTTCACCTGTATTTGAGGATTCAATTCTCCTACTTCATCTAGAAGCACCGTTCCTCGATCGGCCAACTCAAACAAACCATGTTTTCCACCCTTTTTAGCACCTGTAAATGCACCTTCTTCATAGCCAAACAACTCACTTTCTAATAAGCTATCAGGAATAGCAGCACAATTTATAGGTACAAAAGGATATTCCCGACGGAAGCTTTCCATGTGTATTGCCCTGGCAAACAGTTCCTTCCCTGTGCCACTCTCTCCAGTCAATAGAACTGTAGAATCTCCAGTAGCTACTTTCTCAGCAAAGTTGACAGCTATTTGCATTTGCTCACTTTCCACAATAATATCATCAAAAGATACCATAGCCGGATGGGTGATCCTGTGAACTAATTTTCGAACTTCATTGATATCTTTTATTGCTGCCACGGCACCTACTGTCTCACCCTGGTCATTTTGTATAGGTCTACCAGAAGTCAAGTAGTGCGTTTTTTTAGATGTTAAATGTGATTTTTTGGCGTTATTAAGTCCACCAGTAGAAACAAATATTTCTTTGTTATCGTAACTGTCACCAGTTTTCAGAGAATTCAAAATGGGTAGATCAGCAGATAACACATCCCTAACATTTTCTCCTTCTATCTGTTTATCTAAATCCAATATATTTTGTGCCGTCGGATTGATCATAGTTATTATTCCTTCTTGGTCTACAGCTATGATTCCTTCTCCTACGGTATCAAGTATCCCTCTCAGTTTTTGTTCTCTTTCTTCTTGCATTAACAAATTTATTTCACTTACACCTTGTACACCTGGTATCATTTCAAGAGAATTAATTAATGAGTCGCGCTGTGATGGGTCAAGTTGCATCTTCAAATTAATTAATTGAGGCGCTACTTCCATCAAAATAATGTTAATTTTTTTAAGATAGACTATCCGTAATACATCTAGGACCATTCCCACTCTATCTACAGTCTTTACTTCAAAGCGAACCACATTCACAAGATCACCCCATTATCTAATTAAAAAAACGATGTCATTATAAATTTCTATTCTGCAGATAAAGTTCCTGCTAAAATAATTTTATTTAATTTTAGAGTTATGGGGTGAATTGAAATTATTGCCACTGCTTTGTGAAATTTATTGTTGATGACAAGACATCTTGCCAAAGCATTTTACAACCAAAATAAGTTCCACAAGAAATTGCTGCCAAAGTGCCCAATCTTCCACCTAATCCTACATAAGCATTATCAGCGGAAACAACTAGTAAACCACATATACCACCAATAACAAGCATTTCTTTCATATCTTTAATTTTTTCACCGGAAACCATGCCAGCATAAGAAGCTGCAGTTAAGGCACCCGCTACTTGTGGAGTGAAAAAACCAGGAAAAACGAATTCTAATATACCCGCTGATAATACTACCACAGCAGAAGCTAATACATTACCTTTCTGCAAATAAACGCTGATATAAAATGTGATTATCGCACCAAGAGGCGCTACTAGCAATATCATTGCCTGCTCAAAAAAAGTCATTTAAATCACTCCTAATCATAAAAGTTAATGTTATCACTTTCACTATCAAATAGGTAAATTTATAATTGCTAAAGTCAACAAGACTGCCAAAGCTGCTGTCGTACCACCTTTACCACCCCAACCAGCTAAAATTGGCTTGGTCGCTAAAATAACCACACCTACTACTAAACCTGCAATAACAGCTGTAGTAAGTGAAGGAAGCACAAAATCCGCCGACATACCTACAAAAGAAGCAGTATAAATTGCTGCAGCCAATCCTTTACTAAACAACAAAGCCGCCAACACACCTATACTTCCATTAGCCAAAAAAGGCCCAAGGCCTAACTCATTATTGATAAAATAAGTTGCAACTGCAGAAACTGTAGTCAAAACCAAGATAATAAGTTTATCTTTGTTTATCATAACTAACTCTCCTTTCTAAAATATATTAATCACCAGCCATGCTGTGGCCATTTAATTCCTTGGTATGCTCTTTAATGCTAATGTAAAATCCCACTACAGCCACTAAGAGAATAAAAGCTTCCGTCAATGATTCGGCAAAGGCTAATGCATAGGCCAGCATCCCAAGTGTCGTTGCCACAAACAAACCCAGCCCCAAATTTTTAATTATCATCACTATACCCCCTAATCAAAATAATCAGAAAATTGTTAAAGTATTCACAAGATAGTATAAAAAAAGATTGTTACTATTTTCACTTTCTTTGGTTTCATTATACCAATTTCATTTATGTTGTCAATATTTTTATTTATATTTTTATTTATATTTTTTACTTTATATTCTATTCCTAATCACTTGTCCAATTTATTTCTCTCATAGATAATTCTCAAACCTTCTAAAGTTAAATAAGAGTTTAGTATATCCATAGTCTCACTTTCTGGATACACTAAGTAAGCCATCCCTCCTGTTGCCACTACTTTAGGTGTTTTTTCAAATTCTTCTTTCATGTGCTTGATAATTCCATCTACTTGACCGATAAAGCCATAAAATATGCCGGATTGCATACTATTCACTGTATTTTTACCGATTAATTGCGCAGGTTTAGTAAGTTCTACTCTTGGTAGTTTAGCTGCTTGTTCAAACAAAGCATTAGTAGAAATAGTGATTCCAGGTGAAATAGCCCCTCCCAAATAATCACCATTTTCAGAAATAGCGCAAAAAGTGGTAGCAGTGCCAAAATCCACTATAACTAATGGGCCTCCATACTTTTCATAAGCTGCCACAGCATTAACAATTCTATCAGCACCGACTTCTTTGGGATTATCATAAAGTACATTCATACCGGTTTTTATACCCGGTCCTACTACAACGGGCTCAATATTCATGAACTTTTTACTCATACGAGTTAGAATTTGGGTGATAGGAGGTACTACAGAACTTATTATAATATCATCTATAGCTTCAGAATCTAAATAACTGTGATAAAATAAGTTTCTGACCAGTACTCCATACTGGTCTTCAGTTTGTTCTCTATCACTGTTTATTCTCCAGTGCATCAATAACTTTTGTTGTTGATATAAGCCCATGACTATATTAGTGTTTCCCACATCTATTGCCAACAGCACTATTCTTTACCTCCTTCAGTATCATATCGGAAAGTTCGCAGAGTTACATCTCCTGTCAGTACTCGCTCATATCCTTGAGCAGTGTTAATAATTAATGCACCTTTATCGTCAATATCTTTTGCTATTCCCTTAACCGTTTTTGAAACTTGCTGAACACTAACCTCCTGTCCTAAAGTACAAGAGAACTCTTTCCATTTTCTTAACATTTCCGGTGCTTTTTCTGCTATTTGATCTAAAATTTCGGTTATTTTTTCTAATATATCATCCAATAGTTTTAACCGGTTTATTGGTTGACCGATTTGTTCTTGAAGTGTAGTAATTTTTGATTTTAATTCACTAGGAAAGTGATCTATTTTCTGATTGGCATTAATACCTACTCCAATTACAGTTTTATTCGGAGCATCAGTTTCTCCTGACAATTCAACTAAAATCCCCGATACTTTTTTCCCTTTTATCAAGATATCATTAGGCCATTTTATTTCAGCCGGTACATTAAAATTTTTTCTCATAATCTCAGTTATAGCAGTCGCTATAACTAATGGTAGCATAGGAATTTCCTCAATGGAACACCCAGGTGCTACTACTAGTGAAAAATACACCCCTCCTGGTTCTGACAACCACTCTCTTCCTAAACGGCCTTTCCCACTTGTTTGCTGTTCAGCAATTACCACTTGCGCTAGCTCCAATGAACGTGCATAATTATTGGTAGAGTCCACTTTTGATAAATATCTAACTTTATATTTATTCGTTGTTTTAAAAAAGTTTAATTCCCACGGATATAACTTTTGTGGTATACTTACTAAATGATAACCTTTACCTTTAATCGTGTTAATGTTATAGCCTAACTCCTGTAAACCTCTAATATTTTTCCAAACCGCTGTTCTAGAAATATTCAATTCTGATTTTAAAGCTTCGCCTGAAACGTATTCTTGACCTTTTAACATTGTCAAAATTTGATGTTTAATTGGGGTTAATTTTATCTCTATGTTATTAATATTAATTCACCTCGAACAAGCCGATAATAATCTAATCCATA
>CAZKUS010000102.1:4864-6934 GCA_964556025.1 uncultured Clostridia bacterium
TCTATGTTATTAATATTAATTCACCTCGAACAAGCCGATAATAATCTAATCCATATCAATTTTATCACCTCTTTATTTAGTGTCAAGTAATACATGTATAAATAATTCACATACCTAGGAGGGATTACTTTGTACCAATGGTTTCTAGAACTAAACCCTTTAGTTAAAGCTATATTGGCTTCTATATTTTTGCTGATGTTAACTTTATTGGCCTGTACTATTATTATAAATTCGCCGTTTTATTTAGAAAGACCTTGGGAAGAGCCAGATTTAGGGGAAGTATACTCTTTTAAAGACTGGGAAATCCAATTGGATCATATGGATATAAATTTTTCTCAAGGAATCGTGCTACTAGGTTATCAACATGAACAGTTAACCGGAGTTTTGATCAAAGGTAATGGTAATTATAATGTTCATGTACCAGCACAAAGCACTTCTGAAAAGGAAACCATGCGCCAATCAGGAGATATAGAAGCCGTTTATTTACCAGTTACTGATAATTTATTGGAAGAGTTAAAGGGAAATGTTATTTTTTCTCCTATTAGCAATAGCAAACTCGATTTTGACTACAGTGAGTACTTTGAAGCTGAAAAGAGTTTATTAGCAGATATAGAGACATTTAATATTCGTAGAACAATACATCCAGGAGATTCATTAAATATGGCTTATCTGTTTGGAGATGATTATGACGCTAAATTCCATGAACATAAATCTGTAATGTTCTCAGTTTGTGATGGTGAAAGAACTCAATTAACCAGTACTAACGATAGATCACCTTACCCACCAGCTAATTTTTATTCGTACACAATGCTTTACATGTTGGTATCTTTAGTATTACTTTCACTATTAGTTTATATTTTTACTGTGGATATACATGAAAATCTTTATAAAGTAACTTTGAATAACAAATATATGACACTCTTTACTGCAGTATTTGCAACTGGCGGTTTCTTCTTTTTTCGTTGGATTGATTTGGAAACTAATTTAAACTTACTTGAACACAGTGGTTTTTTTGTCGTTTTATCAGCTATGTTAGTCATGTTACATTTAAAAGAAAATAGACAATTACATGAGCTAGGGATCCGAATTACCAATATTATCAGAAGCTTAATCATAGCTTTTTTACTGGCTATTGTCATTTTAGGACTTAGTACATTAATGATTCCCAGTGGCTTTTCTTTTCCACAGGGGTTGAATTTATTATACCTTTCGTCACTCTTGGGAGTAGGATTCTTTTTTCAGGAACTAGTCCTTAGGAGTTTTTTACTGGGATCACTTGAAAAATTATTAGGAGCAAATAAAGGTTTAGCAATGCACGCAGTAATATTTGTAATAATTAACTCTGTTTTGCTTATTTTAACCGAAACACATCAGGCTTTTGGATTTTACTTTAATTCCACATTGGATATTCTAATTATGCCAGTTATAACAGCGGTGTTTCTAGGTTATATCTATCAACGAACACGAAACATATTTTGCCCAGTCTTCCTTCAATTATTTGTCGTTATTTTAACTAATTCAGTGTATTTTTAGTTGATATTGTTATATTTATGCAACTAGAAAGTTTGTTACTAGTCTAAGCCAATTAAGTCAACTTTAATTGAACTTAATGATAAGGCTGTGTTAAAGTTGAATGTTGATATCTGAACTCTTCGATTGAACGAATTTTGTGTACAAGGGTTGATAGTACATCTTAACGATCCAACAGTAAGATTAAAGTCAAATAATAGGATGTTATTTGCTGATCATATTTTGGATGAGCAATTGATCAGGTGGCTTTAATTCTATTGTTTGGGAGTTTTAGATGTACCAACCCGAAACATTGGATGTGAAATCCAAGAGTTAGCTATCACCAACAGAATATAACAGCGCCAATGATAAAGGGGCTGAATCCTCGCAGTATTAGTAAATACTTGAGGATACAGCCCCTTTTTAAAGTTGTATGTTCATCTCTTTCAAAACAAGCGATTTTTATTTAGAATAAGCCAGTAATTTGTCCATCATCATCTATATCTATCTCTTCTGCTGCTGGAACTTTAGGAAGTCCGGGCATAGTCATGACATCCCCTG
>CAZKUS010000103.1:0-6889 GCA_964556025.1 uncultured Clostridia bacterium
AGGCGTATATAGATTCAGAGAAGTAGGAGGAGAAGTACCAGTAGGATATAGTCCAATACTGAGCTCTAGGGTTCAACAACTATTTAGATAACTATGGATGAAATAAAAAACAACTAAAGTATCAGATGACATGAATAGCAGATAAAAGGGTACTGTAAAAAACAGTACCCTTTTATTTATGGAAAGGCGCTGTTATATTCTGTTGTTGTTAGTAAAAAAATCTTTACTTGAGTTTCTAAGTAAATATATTAGTTCAATTTATTGGTAATTTTATATGCTTTGACTCAAAATATCTATTAGTAGTCATAATTATCGATAGGGTTGCAAAAAATACACTAACAGTTTATAATATAGTCAGAAGGTCAAAAAAGGTCAGGGGTGAGGTGTCATGAGTAATTTATCAGACAATATAGAAAGCTATATAAAGAACTTGTTAGAGCAAAGCCCTGACAATAAAATTAATGTTAAGCGCAGTGAATTGGCAATTAAATTTAACTGTGTACCTTCTCAGATCAATTATGTACTTAGCACTAGATTTACTGAGGATAAAGGTTACTTAGTCAATAGTCGACGCGGTGGCGGTGGTTATATTGAGATCAGACGTATCAAATTGACTGGTGAACAGCCTATTTACCGAATTACCGAATTAATTGGAAGGTCAATACCAGAACAAGAGGCTAAAGGGCTAATCAGTAGGTTAGTAGACGAAGGGGTTCTTAATAACCGTGAAGGGGATATGTTATTTTGTTGTGTCGACAGGGAAAATATTCCTGTACCCTTACCTCTGAGAGATG
Source organism: uncultured Clostridia bacterium (assembly GCA_964556025.1). Taxonomy (GTDB): domain Bacteria; phylum Bacillota; class Natranaerobiia; order Natranaerobiales; family Natranaerobiaceae; genus Natranaerobius. The sequence goes on from CAZKUS010000103.1 coordinate 795, forward strand.
AAATTAGGGCAAAAATGTTAACAAGTATGTTGTTAGAGGTATTTAAACACAAAGAAAATTGATTTTACACTTAATAGGAGGTGAATTATATGATGTGTCAAAATTGCAATAAACGTCATGCTACAGTACACTGGACAAAGATAATCAATAACAAAAAAACGGAAGTCCACCTATGCGAAGTTTGTGCCAAAGAATCCGAACAGATAGACTTTAATTTTGAAAATAGTTTTCCACTACAGAACTTTCTATCAGGACTTATGAATTTCGGTGGCTCTATGGAGCAAGAAGGGGCTAAAGAAATGAAATTATCGGGTCATAAGCAGTTGCAATGTGATAACTGTGGTTTGACATATCAACAGTTTGGCAAGATGGGGAGGTTTGGATGCAGCAAATGTTATGACAATTTTGGTGATCTAAAACCCATGCTGAAACGTATTCACGGGAGCACAGGTCATACCGGTAAAGTTCCCAAAAGAGCTGGAGGGACTCTTAGGTTGAAAAAACAGATAAGTGAAATGAAAGAAGAACTACAAAAATGTATTCACAGAGAGGAATTCGAGCGAGCGGCCGAGTTGAGGGATGAGATCAAAAAATTAGAACAAGAGTTAGAATAGGAGGGATAGTTGTGCTGGATAGATATATCAAAGAAACTGGTGCCAAATGGATGAAGGGCGAAGGTCCATATCACAATATTGTACTTTCCAGCAGAATTAGGCTGGCTAGAAACATCAGAGAGACGCCGTTCCCCTCCTTAGCAGGAGATAAAGATACAGAACAAGTTGTCAAATTAGTGCAGGAGAGTTTGAAAAGAGGTGAAGCTGGTCTGGGTGAACAGAAAATGGTCTGGATGAAGGATATGGATGATTTAGACAAACAGGTTATGATGGAAAAACACCTTATCAGTCCTCTTTTGGCTAAGGAAGATCGAAATAGTGCAGTGATTTTAAGTGAAGATGAAGATATTAGCATCATGTTGAATGAAGAAGATCACATTAGAATACAATGTTTATTTCCAGGTTTACAATTGGAAAAAGCCTTTGAAATGTCAGATCAAATAGATGATTTGATTGAAGAATCGGTAGATTATGCTTTTGATGAAGAGTTAGGATTTATGACAGCTTGCCCGACTAATGTAGGCACTGGTATGAGGGCATCTGTTATGCTTCACTTACCAGCGCTTGCTATGACAGACCAAATTAATAGAATATTATCTGCTGTAGGGCAAGTTGGGCTGGCGGTTAGAGGCCTGTATGGTGAAGGGTCAGAAGTTGTGGGTAATATATTTCAAATTTCCAATCAAATTACATTGGGTCAGTCAGAGCATGATATGGTAGAAAATCTCATGGGAGTTACCCAACAGATCGTAGAACAGGAGGAACAAGCTCGCAAGAAATTGGCCCAGGAGAAAGAATTAAAAGTATCTGATAAAGCAGGCCGAGCATACGGTCAATTGAGTTATGCCAGAATAATAAGCACTAAAGAAGCTTTAGAAATGTTGAGTCAGGTGAGATTAGGTGTAGATATGGGGTTACTTAAAGAGGTTGACGCCAGTATTTTGGATGATTTGCTGGTATTGATCAGACCGGCAAACCTCCAGAAAATAGCTGATCAGAAATTGGAATCAAATGAAAGAGATGTCAAGAGAGCAGAAATTATTAGAGAGCGAATTAAACTAGATATGGGTAAAGAATGATTAAAAATTATCAAATGTGAGGTGATATGATGTTTGCCAGATTTACGCAGAGAGCTCAAAAAGTCATGGCTTTGTCACAAGAGGAAGCTAAAAGGCTGCAACATAATTATATTGGTACAGAACATTTGCTGTTGGGACTTATTAGTGAAGGAGAAGGCATTGCAGCCCAAACATTTAAAAATCTGGGTGTAGACTTGGAAGAAGTAAGGGAAGAAGTGGAAAATTTAGTAGAGACGGGAGAAGAACAAAATAGCAGTAATGTAGGTTATACTCCTAGAGTAAAAACAGTGGTAGAGCTATCTATGGAAGAAGCTAGGAGAATGGGGCATAACTATATTGGTACAGAACATTTATTACTTGGTCTTGTCAAAGAAGGTGAGGGGATTGCAGCAAAAGTACTACAAGAACTTGGAGTAGACCTGGATAAAGCCCGGGAAGAAGTCTTAAACATTATTGGTGGTACACATCAGTCTAAAGGCCAAGCTAATTACGGCCAAGCTCAAAATCCCAAAGCTTCTTCTGACAAAACTCCAACTTTGGATAATTTTGGGCGTGACTTAACCAAATTAGCAGAAGAAGGTAAATTAGATCCTGTGATTGGACGTAAAAAAGAAATTGAAAGAGTTATTCAAGTGCTCAGCCGTCGCACTAAAAATAATCCTTGCCTGATTGGAGAACCAGGAGTAGGTAAAACAGCTATTGCAGAAGGTCTTGCTCAAAAAATAATTGAAGGAGAAGTCCCTAAAATACTAGAAAATAAACGTGTAGTCACTTTGGAATTATCTGCAGTAGTTGCGGGTACTAAATACAGAGGTGAATTTGAAGAGCGCTTAAGAAAGCTGATTGATGAATTGACTGAAAGTGGTGAAGTAGTACTATTTATTGATGAAATTCATACTATGATAGGAGCGGGAGCGGCTGAAGGTGCTATTGACGCGTCTAATATCTTAAAACCGGCCTTGGCTAATGGAGAACTACAGTGCATAGGTGCTACTACTTTGGATGAATACAGAAAGTACATTGAAAAAGACTCAGCACTGGAAAGGCGTTTTCAACCTGTAACTGTTGATGAACCTATGAAAGATGCCAGTATTGAAATTTTGAAAGGGCTGCGAGACAGATATGAAGCTCATCATCGAGTACAAATAACAGATAGTGCTATTGATGCCAGTGTTAAGTTATCTGATAGATATATTACAGATCGGTATTTACCTGATAAAGCTATTGATTTGATTGATGAAGCGGGAGCCAATGTCAAATTAAAAACTAATACCGCTCCACCGGATATGCGCAAGCTAGAAGAAGAATTAGAAGAAATAGAAAAAGAAAAAGAAGCAGCTGTAAAAAGTCAGAGCTTTGAGCAAGCTGCTAACTTAAGAGATAAAGAACAAGAACTGAAAAAAGAGCTAGAAGATATGGAAAAACAATGGGAGAAAAAACAATTATCAGATGAAGCGCAGGTGACTGAAGAAGATGTTGCTAGAATTGTATCCGACTGGACGGGTATTCCTGTTGAACGATTGGCAGAAGAAGAAACTGAACGACTATTGAATATGGAAGGAACTCTACATGAGCGCGTTGTAGGACAGGATGAGGCTGTACAATCTGTTTCCAATGCTATCAGAAGAGCTCGTTCTGGCTTGAAAGATCCTAAACGACCCATCGGTTCATTTATCTTCTTAGGGCCTACCGGAGTAGGCAAAACAGAACTAGCTAGGGCATTAGCCGATGTCTTGTTTGGTGATGAAGATGCCATGATCCGCATGGACATGTCCGAGTATATGGAAAAACATACTGTTTCACGTTTAATTGGGTCTCCTCCAGGATATGTAGGCCATGAAGAGTCCGGTCAGCTAACCGAAAAGGTTCGTAGAAGACCTTACTCGGTGATCCTTTTTGATGAAATTGAAAAAGCTCATCCGGAAGTTTTCAATACATTGCTTCAGGTACTTGAAGATGGAAGACTTACTGATGCCAAAGGTAAAGTTGTGGATTTTAGAAATACTGTGATCATCATGACTTCCAATGTAGGTGCTAATTTGATCAGAAATGAGAGCAAAGTCGGTTTTAAACCTCAAACCAGTGAAGATTCTTATAAAGAGATGAAAGATAATGTCATGAGCGAGTTAAAGAAAACTTTCCGTCCAGAATTCTTGAACAGAGTAGATGAAGTGATCGTTTTCCATGCTTTAGGAAAAGAGCATTTAGTAGAAATAGTGGAGCTTATGTTGGAAGAATTGAAAAATCGTATGGAAGAGTTCAATATGAATCTAGAGTTTACCAAGGAAGCGAAGGAGCAGCTAGCAGAGAGTGGTTACGATCCGACCTATGGTGCTAGACCACTGCGCAGGGTGATTCAAAAACAGGTGGAAGATGTACTGTCTGAGAAGATGCTCAGTGGAGAATTTGCTCACGGTGAAACAGTTTTAATCGATACAGAAGATGGAGACTTGAAATTTACCAAGAAACAAATTAATGACTCTAATTAAAAAATCATATTGGGAATTAATAAAGATGAGTTTTTCTTAAGGGGATAGACAAAAACATATTAAAAATTGGGTTTGAGATTGTCATAAATAGCTCATTTTTGTAATAACAAAAATGAGCTATTTATGTTTATAAGCAGGTACAATTTATGCCATTTCTTCTCCTTGCAATACTTTTTCTTCTTCTTTAATTTTGGGGATTCCCAAGTATATTGCCACAACTGCGCAAATAAACATTAAGAACTGGTAATGAAGCCACGGAATAATTGCAAAAGGTGATACTCCTGCTATACTTCCGGCTAATAGTATTTGAGCACCATAAGGTATTATCCCTTGAAAGACAGCGGGGAAAATATCAATTAAGCTGGCACTTCTTCTTAAATCTACTCTGTTTTCCTGGGCAATATTTCTTGCTAAAGGTCCTGTAATTACAATGGCGACTGTATTGTTAGCCATACATATATCAGCTACAGAAGCTAGTGCACCGATTCCAAATTCCGCACCACGTTCGGTTCGGACCCTACGAGTAATGAGCTCTACAAGATATGCTAATCCACCCTCTCTTCGAATTAATGCAGCCAAACCTCCGACAAACATTGATAAGAAGAATACTTCACCCATATCAAGAAAGCCATCGTAAGTGTATTGGGTCAGCTCTAATAAGGAAAATTCTCCATATGCAATGCCTATAATACCAACTAATAACAAGCCAAGAAAGAGCACAATAAACACATTAATTCCCATTAAAGCCATTACCAAAACCAGTACATATGGTATAACTTTTATAATCTCAAAAGCTTCTGCCTCTACAACACCTACATCTCCAATAAAAAACAGGATTATCATGGTAATAATAGCTGCTGGCAAAACGATACGCAGGTTCATTATAAATTTGTCTTTCATTCTTACACCTTGGCTTTGTGTGGCTGCGATAGTAGTATCAGAAATAATTGATAAATTGTCACCAAACATAGCACCACCAATGATGACAGCCATAGCTAAACCCAAGTGAATGTCAATTTGCTCAGCCAATCCAGCTGCAATTGGTGCAACAGCACCTATTGTTCCCATCGAAGTTCCCATAGCCAGTGAAATAAATGCAGTTACAATAAAAAAGCCTGGCAACAATAGTTGAGGGGGTACAATAGCCAAACTTAAATTAACAGTTGAATCTACTGCTCCCATTTCTTCCGCAACTGTTGCAAAAGCTCCTGCTAAAAGAAAAATTAAACACATAGTAATGATGGTATGATTTCCAGCCCCACTTATGACTGCGGAAATACGGTCATTAATATCTCCTTTAGCCATTAAGACTGCTACAATTATACCGATCAGTGCAGCTACAGGTGCAGGAAATTGGTAGAAAGCATCTTCGACGTCCATTATTGTCAATACAACGCCAACACCCAAATAGAGTAGTAAAAATACCAGTAAAGGAATTAAAGCAGCACCGTTAGGCTGAATGTTTTCTTGACTCAGTTGACTTTCATTTTTTTCATTTGCACTCACTTTAGGTTCCTCCTTTCGCATGATAATTTTTGTGAACTCTTCAACTTAATCACATAATAATTATTTTATAAACTTGTTAACCATCTCTTCCGAAGGATTGATCAATTGAAATTGAAAATTATGGTTTTTAATCAGCCTGTCCAACTCAGCTTCGAAATAGGGAAAATGGGTACAAGCCAGAACTAGAGCTTCAGCCTGTAATTTGCTAATAGCTTTGACTATATCGCTGATACCTGTATCAAAAACTAATTCATAAGGAGATAATCCCTGTTCTATTTGGGATATAACGGGCAATAGACTGAATCCCAATACAGTAATATAAGAATTGTTTTCCCGCATAATCTTTTCAATGGCAGTATTACTTGTATTGGTGCCAGATAAAAGAGCCACAATTTGAAATCTTTGAG
>CAZKUS010000104.1:0-6864 GCA_964556025.1 uncultured Clostridia bacterium
TGTACTATCAATCCTACACAAAATACGTTCAATCGAAGAGTTCAGTTATCAACAACAGAATATAATAGCGCCTAGTAAAAAGGAAGATATTCATAATATTATGAATATCTTCCGAAAATTTCATAATTATTCATCCACTTCCAATTATTCTAGTTCTTGTAATACTTGTAAACAAGTATCCATAAAGTCCGGCAAATCATCGGGAGTTCTAGAAGTAACTATGTTATCATCTTTAATTACTTTTTTGTCCTGATATTCAGCACCTGCATTTTTCACATCATCAATAATAGCCCCAAAACAAGTTACTTGTCTATTTTGCAAAATATTTGCTGATACTAGCACCCACGGGCCATGACATATTGCAGCTATAAGACCACCCTTGTTATGAACTCTTTTAACTAAATTTAGTACTTGATCATCACGTCTTAGACTATCAGGTGCAAAACCTCCTGGTACTATTACAGCATCAATTTCTTCCGGATCGACTTGTGAAATATCTCTCTCTACTTTACATGGAAGTCCCGCTTTACCAGTGAAAGTCCCTTCTTTGACCCCTACCAAAGTAACATTCATACCGGCTTCTTTTAATCGATAATACGGATACCACAACTCCCGTTCTTCATACATGTTAGCGCATAAAACCACAGCTTTTCCTTGCATAATTCAAGCCTCCCTTATACATGATAAAATTTACATCTTAATTTAATTATTTCGATACCGAAAATGATTATCCTGTTATTTAGTATAAATCACATTAAAAAGAAAGCACTGATTTAAGTGCTTTCCATAACTTTTAGTTATTAATTACTTTAATTGATGAAGTCTAATCAGCTATTTTTGCAAATATCTTGTCAAATCTATAACTTTATTTTCTTGTGAATTATCTTTTGTGTTTTCACTGGAATCTACAGATGTAAAATACAATTTGATTAAGATAGCATTTTTTTGAGGAATAAAACCTACGTCATCTAGTTGATAATCGGCTAAGTCACTTCTTTCAGTGCGAACTCTGTCTATAAATTTTTTAATTTTATCTAAAAAGTAATCTTCCTTACCAAGTAATTCTTCCGGAGAGTAAGGTACAGTTTCGGTAACAGAAACCAGGTTTTGCACTTATTATCCCTCCCGGTCAACCTGGAATAATTTCACATTCAAGCCTAATTACCAAATTAATAGATCGATAAGTAACGGGATGTAGTATTTTAAGTCTATTTTAGCTTAACCATGTTTGGTAATCCTTTTGAGAATAAATCTTTCTAATAAACGTAGTGCTTTCGTTCCTACAAATTCATGTTTATCAATAGGAACCACTAATACTGTAAACATTCCCATTCTGTTTCCACCTAATACATCAGTGAAAACTTGATCGCCTATAACCGCAACTTTTTCTGGTGGTAAATCTAGTTTTTGCATAGCGTATTCAAATGATTTCCTTCTAGGTTTATTGGCATTTGGAATGGCGGGGAGCCCTGTTTTTTCAGCAAAATTATAAACACGACTATTTTGGTTATTTGAAACAATACACATTTTCAGTTCATTGTTTTCTACTTCATTAAGCCACTTATTCAAATGTTCGGAGAGTTCAACATCTCGCCATGCCACTAATGTATTATCCAAATCAGCTATCAAACCTTCTATTCCATTTTCCGCTAGTTTGTGAAAGTCCAATTGATAAATGGACTCCAAGTACAAATCAGGGTACAATAATTTCAATTTAGTCACTCCATTACTAGAACTTTTGTTGTTAATATATATTTCCCTACTTAATAGTAAATTTCCTCCCTAGAAATTTAACTATTCGTGTAAAAAAGCAATAGTTTTTGTTTTATACTGCGGTTTCCCGGGAAATTTTATTTACTTAATACAAGTTTATATATTAGCTGTTCTTTTTTTCTAATAAATTATTTATTTTAATTAAAAGTCTTTTTTCAATTCTGGAAACGTATGAACGTGAAATTCCCAACTTGTTAGCCACCTCTTTTTGGGTGAGAGTTTTTTTATCACCTAAACCAAATCTCCATTTTAGTATCTGAGCTTCTCTGGGTTTTAAAGTCTGTATTACTTGACGGAGTCTATCTTTATCTAAAGTTAATGTGACTTGATCTAGAACATGTTCTGAATCAGTACCTAAAATATCTAGCAGTGTAATTTCATTACCTTCTTTATCTACTCCGATGGGATCTTGTAAATGTGGTTCATTTTTGTTTTTCTTAATAGCTCTAAAATGCATTAAAATCTCGAATTCACTGACAAGAGTATAGTATTTATATAGTTAAAATTTTTATTGTATTTTGAAAGACTTTTATTTCTTTAATAACCGATCTCACTAATCTCTTAGTTTCTTCTATCCTAGCAGTATAATCCCAATTATTAGCCAATTTAAAAAAATGTTTGATTTCATTCTCACTGGAATCTTTTTGTATACTTTTAATAGCAGTAAGTTTGGATTTGCTGCACTCATAATCAGATTTTAAACATTCCTCTTTCAATTGTAATTCTCTCATATATTTTTCAGCATCTTGATTAGTTAAAAGTTGCTTTTCTAATAAATTAATTATATTTTCTCGTTGTTTGGAAATATTTTGTAATTCTGTTCGTAAATTTTGTAATTCTGTTTCTATGGATGAAATATAATCATCTAATTTATTAATTACTATTCTAGTTAAATTGTTTTCATTGATTACTTTATCAAATAACCAGTTAAGTACTACTTTATCTAACTGCTCACATTTTATATTTAAACCACACCCTCTAAACTGTCCTGAATTATTTTTTTTATCAGTGTACACAAATTCGTATCTACCCCAATTTTTCACTCTTCTTCCAGTGCAAGTGTTCCCGCATTCTCCACAAATTAATAGACCGCTGAGTAAATACGATCTACGGGTATTTGTATTCCATTTTCTTCTAGCATTAGATAATAATTCTTGTACTAGTAAAAAAGTTTTTTCATCAATAATATTTGGACATTCAACCGGTATCCATTGATCAGGGCTTCTGTAAGAAAAATGTTTACCAACAGTATCTCCGTCAAGGTTAATGTTAGCCAATTTTTCTACCTGCCATTTATGCTGATAGAAAACCCCAGTATAAGTTGGATTTTGTAAAATTTGTTTAACTACCTGCCTGTGCCAAACTTTTTTTCCTGTTTTAGTAGGGATACCCTTATCTGTCAAATAATTAGCAATCCCATTAATCCCCTGTATTTTTTCTGTTGGTTGGATAAACAAAGAAAAAATTTTCTTTACGATTTTAGCCTCTTGTTGATTTATTTCTAGTGATCTGGTTGTTTTATTGTAATCATAACCATATATATTGTAATCGCGTAATACTTTTCCTTGTCGAAGTCTGGTCAGCCTTCCTCTTTTCATTCTTTCAACAATTTTAGCTTTCTCAAACTCAGAAACAGCACCCCGGAGACTGTAAAATAAATTACCTTCAGGAGTTTTTTGATAGTTACCATTTACAAACAATAGTTCTACTCCTAGATTATCTAGTTCTTCGGTTAAATACAATTGATGCATTAACTTGCGAGACAATCTGTCTGGATCAAAACATATTACCAGTTGTAATTTTCCATCAGCAGCATCTTGTCGCAGTTGCATTAAAGCTGGTCTATTTGTAGTTTCTCCAGATACACCGCGATCAATATATTCTTTTTCAAGTTCTTGTTGATTCTCTTCTACTACAGATTGCCATTCACTTTGTGTTCTTAGATACATTTTAGCTGCTCGCAACTGATCTTCTATACTACTCCCCTTTTTTGCCTGTTCCTCTGTACTTACTCGAGCATAATACCCAATCATCGACATTACCCTCCAAAGTTATATTGATAAAAGACTCTACAACTACATCTACAGCATCATAAAAATTTTTTCCGTATTCCACAGTTAATCTTTTTGGATGTACTTTTTTCGAGTTCACACAATTCCCCCTTTGGGAAATATCTATGCATTATCAGCTTGTCAATTATCTTGTCATAACCAGGAAAATTTCCATCAATGTTGAATAATCATAACAAAACCTAAAATTCAAGCTGGTTTAAAAGTTGAATTTTGCTGTTAATAAAAGAATATAACAGCGCCAAAATTTAAGGGAGGGTTTATTATGTCTAATTATTATGAAAAATTAGGAGAATTACCAGTTAAGGAAGTATCAATGTCACGCCTAACGGATTATTATAATGCTTTAATCATAGTAGACATGTTAAAGGGTTTTTGTCATACCGGGTCATTACAAAGCCCACATAATGATGCTTTAAAACAACCTATAGCTAATCTAGTGGCTAAGTTTCAAGGACCTATTTTATCTGTTCAAGATGCTCACGAACAAAATGATAAAGAATTTCAAGCTTTTCCGCCACACTGTCAAAAAGATTCCGAGGAATCTGAATTAGTTAAACCAATTGCTGAAGCGTTAAAAAATCATCAAAATTGGGATATATTATATAAACGGACTTTAAGCCCTTTTTTTGGAGCTGATGATTATTCTGACTGGTTGCATAAATGTTTAGTTAATGGTATAAAAAACTTCAATGTTGTAGGAAATTGCACTGATCTTTGCGTACATCAAACTGCTTTAAGTACAGATATGTGGCTGGCAGAACAGAACTCAAACGCTTCTGTAAGTGTTATCACTAATTTAGTAAATACTTACGATATGCCTATTAAAAGTACTCCGGAAGGAGCTATACCTCATCCTAGAGATTTGTATCACACTGTTTTTCTACATCACATGGCGCTAAATGGAGTTCGTTTGCTCAAAATTGAAAATTAATCGAATAAAAAACACCCTGGGAGTTAAAAGTCCCAGGGTGTTTAATCAATTTAACTAAAAAACTATTAAAAATCATGATCAGATTTGTTTTTATCGCTATCTTGAGTATCTTTTTCTTCATTATCTTGAATTTCCTCTTTCTCTATATTTTTCTCCGAATTATCATTAGTTTCAAAGGAACTATCATCAGTATTTACATTTTTAAGTACTTCACTCAAGTTGGATTGTGAAAGCATACCTCCAAATTCCATTGGTAAAGGGAAAAATATACTGGAACTCTTTTCAGCCGAAATTTCGGAAGCCGTTCTTAAGGTGCGTAATGTAAGACCTCCTTGTTGTTTAGATAAAATATCTGCGGCTTCAGATAGTTGTACTGCTGCTTGCCTCTCACCATCAGCTTGGATTATTACTGCTCTTTTACGTCTTTCCGCTTCAGCCTGGCGTGCAATAGTCCGTTGCATGGCTTCTGGAATCATAACATCTTTTATCTCAACAGTAGTAACCTTGATACCCCACGGATCTGTTGCTTCATCTATAATTTTCTGTAATTTTTGATTTAATTTTTCTCGTTCTGATAGTAGTTCATCCAGATCTGCCTCACCAACTACACTTCTCAAGGTGGTTTGAGCCAATTGAATAGTAGCTTCATGATACTGCTGCACATTTACAACAGCCTTTTCCGGAGCTACGACACGATAGTATAACACTGCATTAACTTTACATGTAACGTTGTCTCGAGTTATAACTTCTTGTACAGGTACATCATAAACAACAGTTCGTAATGTCACCCTTACTAACCTATCGACAATTGGAATTATTACAACTAAACCTGGTCCCTTAGAGCCAATTAATCTACCCAATCTAAATGTGACCCCTCGTTCATATTCATTAAGGATCTGGATTGCCATCATAAGTAGAACTAAAGCTAATAAAGCCGCTCCACCGATTCCAAAATACTGAGGTAGCATTTTATCCCTCCTTTTTACTCTGTTCATTTAACTCTGATACTAACAGGACCATATCCTCGCTATCTTCAACTATTACCCTACGGTCTTGTGGGATCTCGATTTTGTTTTTACTCATTGCTTTCCATAATTCTCCTCTTATCTTGACATATCCTATAGGGTCTAAATCCTCATATGTGATTCCAGAATAACCTTCCATACCGTGTTTTTCATGAGTAACTGATTTCTTACGCAATTTTATTAACTTAGTGATTACTAATCCTAGATAAACAGCTGTAACAGCAGCCATACCAACTACAGTCATTTGAAAAGCAAAAAGCCATTCTTCCGAGAGCATGGGTTCCATTGGCAAGAAAAATCCTCCCAAAATTAATGTAATAACTCCCGCTCCTGTTAAAATGCCAAATGTAGGTGTGAAAGCTTCTACAACAAATAAAATTACTGAAATAATTATTAAAATAATTCCCAAAGTGCTAGCTTCAAACATTCCTAAACCGAATAAGGCAAGAATTAATGCGATAGCACCACCTAATTCTGGTACTATAGTCCCGGGCGCGTTTAATCCAAATATCACTCCATAAATACCTACCATGAACAAAATTAGTGCTATTTGGGGATTACTAATAAAGTGACTCAATTGTTGGGTCAATGACATTTGCTTTTCTGTTATTTGAGCTCCTTCTGTTTTTAAAACTATTTCTTCTTTGTCCACAGTGACTTTTTCTCCATGAATAGATTCCAATAATTCTTCTGTATCATATGCTATATATTCTATCACTTCTTTTTGGAGAGCTTCTTCTGCATCAAGTGTTAAATTTTCTGTTACAAAACGTTCTACCACATCTTCTGGACGTCCATGTTCTCTAGCTATACTTTTAATATGTCCTGCTAAAAAATTGACAGTTTTCTCATCTGCCTCTTGTTCTCCATCTTCACCAGGTTGCATAGTCACAGGCATTGCTGCACCAGTTGTAGTTCCAGATGCCATAGAAGCAACATGTCCGCTAATCAAAATAAACGAACCTGCCGATCCTGCAATTGCGCCAGTAGGACTGACATGTGTTATAACTGGAACTTGAGAGTTACTTATATCCCCTATCATATCCAGGGTAGCATCTACTAA
>CAZKUS010000105.1:0-6844 GCA_964556025.1 uncultured Clostridia bacterium
TTATAAAATATATGGTGTCGGTGGTTTTATTAGAGATCTGATTCTGGGAAGTGAAAATTTAGATATCGACTTAGTTGTTGAACGCGATGCCATAAGCTTTGCTAACTTTGTAAAAAAACATTTTGGAGGAGAACTAAAAACATTCCCCCAATTTCAAACAGCTTGTTTAACATTACCTTCAGGTACTAGGATTGATTTTGCTACAGCTAGAATCGAATACTATGCATTTCCAGCAGCATCACCTGAAATAGAAGAGAGTACAATTAAACAAGATCTGTATAGAAGAGATTTTACTATAAATACTTTAGCTGTCGAATTAAATGGTAATAGTTTCGGTAGATTATTGGATTTTTTCGGCGGCAAAAAAGACTTAAAAAATGGAGATATAAAAGTTTTGTACAACCTTAGTTTTGTAGAAGATCCGGTAAGAATTTTTAGAGCGATACGGTTCGCTGCGAGATTTAAATTTAATATTGAAGAACAGACTCAAATGTTTATTAAAAATAGCTTGGATACTGGAGTACTGGATAAACTTCCAGGAGAAAGACTATATGAAGAATTAAGAAATGTCTTGTACGAGTTTGAACCAATAAAAGCTATACAATATATGGAAGAATTGGGGATCTTTCATAAGTTATTCCCAAATCTCACTTTTGATGAAAATAAGATAAATAATTTAAAAAATGTATACGATATTATCAGATGGTATGAAAATCAAAATAGTGAAGAAAAATTTATCAGTAAAGAAGCTATGGTTATCACATGTATGTTAAGGGATCAACCAACACCTATTATCAGCTCTATCTTGGATAGACTGAAAACACCTTTTCAAGTAAGACAAGTAGTCTTAACTACACTAAAAAATGCTGATAAAATTTCTGAAGAGCTGGAAAAAATAAGCAAAAATAGTGAGTTAGTTCAAAGTTTAGAAAATATGCCTCTAGAAACTATATTGTTTGTATTAGCAGAAAAAACTGATAATAATATTAAACAGAAAATATACCACTATTTAGAACATTTAAAAGGAGTAGGAGTTAGTATTACAGGTGAAGACTTAAAAAGCTTAGGAATACAACCAGGTCCAGCATACAAAACTGCCTTAGATCAGGTACGTAAAGCTAGATTAGACGGATTAGTATCAACTCCCGAAGAAGAATTAGAGTATGTCCTAGAATATTTTGAACAGAAAGGGGAAAACCAGATTGGGTAATTTTTTTATCGGAGATATACTACACATTTTACCTGCTCTTTTGATTGCCTTAACAGTGCACGAGTACTCTCATGGCAGAATGGCTTATCATTTGGGTGATCCTACCGCTAAGGCAAGTGGTAGATTAACTCTCAACCCTATAGACCACATGGATCCGATTGGCTTATTGGTTTTAGCCATGTTTGGGTTTGGTTGGGCTAAACCAGTACCCGTAAATCCAGTTAATTTCCATAGAAGCATAGATATGCGCAAGGGAATGCTGTTGGTTTCACTGGCAGGACCAGCTAGCAATTTACTGATGGCTTTTGTATTTATGGGTGTTTCAGTTGTATATGTACAATTTTTTCAAGCAATCAATGCATTTAATGTTAATGTGATTATGATGTACACTCATCCAGTTTTACATTACATTATCCTGATTAACATTTTTTTAGCCATTTTTAACCTTTTCCCTGTACCGCCATTGGACGGGTCTAGAATTATCCGGGCAATCTTACCTAGAAAGTATGAGAGATATTTTAATTATATGGATCAGTATGGTTTCATTGTTTTACTTCTGTTAGTATTTACCGGAATTGTAGGGACGATTGTAAGATTTCTTTCTTCAATTTTATTGGCGCTAATGTATTTGCCTTTTCAGTTTTTTTAATAGGCGGTGTTTAAATGGATTATCAAGTATCGCTTCCTAATTTCGAAGGGCCTTTGGATTTATTGTTCCATCTAGTAAAAAAAGCCGAAGTGGATATTTATGAAATTTCCATAACTGAAATTACAGATCAATATATTGCTTATTTGCATCAATGGGAAAAATTGAATCTAGAAATCGCCAGTGAATTTTTGGTTATGGCTGCTAGATTAATGGAACTCAAATCTAGGGAATTGTTACCGAAAAGAGCCGCCGAAGCTGAAGAGGAAGAAGAACAACAAGATCCCAAACAAGAACTGATTAATAAGATTGTAGAATATCAATATTTTAAAGAAATAGCTGACCATTTGAAAGAGCAAGAAAAAAAACGTTACCAGCTGTATTGGCGTGATCATCCAAAACTTCCCGGTGATATTAATAACCAAGAAACTTTAAAGGTCGGAGATATAGGTATACACGATCTACTATCCGCCTTTCATAGAGTAATAAAAAAATACCATCAGACGAATCAAGTGGCAAAAATTGATACTAGAGAAGTTTCTATTACTGAACAGAGAGATAAATTATTAAATATTCTTTCTCAACATCAAGATCATACAATGTACTTTGAAGAGCTTTTTCAAAAATTTTCTACCCGAATAGAAATTGTAGCGACTTTTTTGGCATTACTGGACTTAGTGAAAGAACGCTTGATTATAGTCTCACAACAAGGTATTTCTAGTCCACTATGGCTGCAATTACGAGAAACAAAATCTTAAACTGGTAAATGAGGTGAGTTATATGGAAGCAGACTACATCAAGGGAGTTATTCAGGGAATCCTTTTTGCCAAAGGTGAAGCTGTCCAATTAAACGAATTATCTGAAATTCTAGCAAAAGATCAAGCTGTTATAAGAGAAGTCATCAGAGAAATGCAGTCAGAGATGGATGATGATAATTTTGGGTTACAAATTATCCAAGTTGCAGGTGGTTATCAGTTAACCACTAAACCGGAGTTAAAACCTTACATTGATAAAATGATCGGTACAGAGAACAAAAGAGGTTTAAGTCAAGCTGCTTTAGAAACACTAGCTATAGTTGCTTACAGACAGCCTATTACCAGAATTGAAATCGAAGAAATAAGAGGGGTTAAAGTAGATAGAGTATTGTATTCATTAATGGAGAAAGAACTGATAAAATCTGTAGGAAGAAAGGATGTACCAGGAAAGCCGATACTTTTTGGGATAACCAAGAAGTTTTTATCACATTTTGGTCTGAATTCTATTGAAGAGTTACCAAGACCTGAAGATTTTTCCCAAACTTTGTTTGACAATCAAGAAACGGAATATATGAATAAAAATTAGCTCTTCCGGCAATGATGCTTGGAAGAGCTTTTTTAATTGGCACTGCTATCTATTTTCTACTTTAGCACAGCCTTATACTAATTTCTTGGCAGGTGAACAAGTTGATCTATTTAATTATAGTCCTGCCCTCAATTTACTTACTCATAATGGCCAGTCCGATGAAAATTGAAATTGATGTAAAAAAGGACAGTGTAAAACAGTTTGCAAACCTCAAAATTTCACTATTGTGGAATGCGATTACCGTACCAATCAATTTATCTTCTATTGCAGATAACAATCAAAAATTCAAAAGATTTAGTGGAAAATGGTTACTGTCCAAACCATGGGTAATGCAGCTCAGTTATTTTGCTGTCATGATTTTGTTAAAATTCATCACATTGCATAAACTACATCTACAGTTAAAATACGGCTGCGGTAATGCTTTTTGGACAGGAATAACTGGTGGAATAGGATGGGCTTTAACTGGGAATTTATTACATTTAATTAAAAAAATGCATAAATCTCAAAATTACTACGAAAATATTGATCTAACTCCTGATTATCAAAATTTAAACTTACAAGGTGAATTTAACTGTAGTATTAGTTTCAGAATCTGCCATGTGGTTTTGACTTTACTTTTGACTGTAATTTATCAATTTCGAAGGAGGTTTTATCAATGGAAGAACATCCAATTCAAAGTTTGATGAAAACTGCCATGGAAAGTATCAAAGGTATGGTAGAAGTTAATACCATCGTAGGGGATGCAGTAGAAACACCTGATGGTAAAGTAATTATACCAATTTCACGTGTAAGCTTCGGATTTGCAGCTGGAGGAAGCGAATTTGAAACACAATCAAGTAAATCCGACTCAGAGAATCAAAAACTACCTTTTGGAGGAGGTAGTGGAGGCGGAGTTTCCGTACAACCAGTAGCATTTTTGGTAGTCGGTGACGATCGTATTAGATTACTGACTGTTAATGATTATCCACTTTGGGATAGGTTATTGGATGTAGCCCCAGATCTATTTGAAAATATTAAATCTATGGGAAATAATAGTCAAGACTCAGAAACTGAAAAATCTACAAAAACCGAAGAAACCTTTTACTGTGAAGAAGATGACAGCCCTCGAGATTACTGATTCGAGGGCATATTTTTGGTATAAAATAATATATTTGAAATTAAGCAGCGACAATTTAAAAATTATTGTTAGGGGTTGGGTTAATAATGTCAAGATATCAGCTCACCAAAAAATTTTTTGTGGATTCAAAACTATGCAAAAAAAGTTTAACATTTGTATGCGTATTTGTATTTATATTTGTAGTTTTTCTATGGCCATTAAACTTTACACATGCTAATGATTTCGATAAAGATGAATTTGAACTAGACTTATCAGCTACTAGCGCCTGTCTAATAGATGTATCTACAGGTAGAGTGCTCTTCCAATATAATTCCGAAGAAAAACTCCCTGTTGCAAGCACAACAAAGGTTATGACAGCTTACTTAGCATTGGAAAACAGTGATTTACAAGAGGTGGTTACAGCTAGTGAAGAAGCGTCTAAGGTAGAAGGTTCCTCGATTTATTTGGAAGATGGTGAAAAATTGACCATGGAAGAAATGTTATACGGTTTGATGTTAGATTCAGGAAATGACGCAGCTCATGCCATAGCAGAACATATTAGCGGATCTAAATCACAGTTTTCGCGCGAAATGACAGATAAAGCTAAAAAACTCGGTGCTAAAAACACTCAATTTCAAAATCCTCATGGACTTCCGGAAGAAAGTCATTACTCAACGGCTTATGATATGACACTAATAACAAGTAAAGCCCTACAAAACACTATGTTTTCAGAAATTGTATCAACAGAAAAGCATCAAATTTCCAAGGGAGATAATTGTGAAAAAAAACGTTATCTGAGTAATGATAATAAAATTTTACACGATCAAGAAATAGTAGATGGAGTTAAAACAGGATGGACTGAAAAAGCTGGTAGATGTCTGATCTTTTCCGGAAGTTATCAAGAAAGACAAGTGGTTGGCACAGTATTAAATGCTCCTGATATGTATCAAGATGCTAAACAATTATTAAATCACGGTTTGAACAATTTTCAAAATTACACTGTTATCAATGCAGGACAGTTAATAACTTTTCTACCTGTTGAACATGGTGTAAAAGATCAGATATCTGTAATTACCCAAGAAGATATTGTAGTTCCACTATCACATCATGAGTTGCATAAGTTAAATTACTCAATCACAACTGAATCAAAATTAAAGGCACCTATAGAATCAGATGAATCAATAGGAGAACTTAAAGTAGTAGTAAATGATCAAATAATCAATAGCACCAATTTAATAGCTTCTTCTGAAGTTAGAATGCCATTATACAGGAGATTCCTCCCATGGTTTTGGAGGGATTAATATGGTTAATATAGTTTGGTTAACATTTATAATCGGCGGTTTTATTTTTGCATTTATAAATGACAACATTGAAGATGTGACACAAGCTTTGTTCGATTCAGCAGATCAGGCTGTTAGCATAGCTATCGGACTAATAAGTATCATGTCCTTTTGGCTTGGCATAATGAAAATTATCGAAAGATCAGGATTGATTAAACTGATAAATAAAGCACTCACCCCTATAGCCAGATTATTATTCCCAGATGTACCTAAAGATCACCCTGCTATGAACTCAATTTTAATGAATATGAGTGCCAATTTATTGGGAATGGGAAATGCGGCTACTCCATTTGGCATCAAAGCTATGCAGCAGCTGCAAGAATTGAATGACAAAAAAGAGCGCGCTTCAAATGCTATGTGTACTTTTCTGGCTGTAAACACTTCTAGTCTGACATTAATTCCTACAGCGGTTATTGGTATAAGAAGTGCAGCTGGTTCCAAGGAGCCTGCGGAAATAGTAGGAACCACTATTATTGCCACTTTTTGTTCGTCATTGGCAGCGATCATATCAGATAAAGTGGCACAAAAACTGTCTCGCGCATAGTGATAGTTAAGGAGTGTTTTGGATTGCTTGAAATTGTTAATTTGATTTCTAAATGGGCAGTTCCGTCGTTAATTGCCATAACTTTATTATATGGATATTTTAAAAATGTCAGCGTATTTGATACTTTCATAGAAGGAGCTCAAGAAGGCTTCGAAACATCAATAAAATTAATTCCCTCTATGGTAGCCATGTTAAGTGCGCTGGGGATTTTTAGAGCTAGTGGAGGCATGGAATTTTTATTGGATTTGATTGAACCTATAATGGATCTAGCTAACATTCCAGCAGATGTGGTTCCTTTAGCTCTAATGCGACCTATATCCGGTTCCAGTACTTTTGCAATGACTACAGAATTAATTCACAGTCAAGGTCCTGATTCTCTAGTTGGTAGAATTGCCTCCACTATGCAGGGCAGCACAGATACTACTTTATTTGTATTAACCGTTTATTTTGGTTCTGTAGGGATAAAAAAGTCAAGACATGCCTTAGGAGTAGGGCTTATTGGAGATTTTGTTGGATTTATAGTGTCAGTGTTCATATGTTTGATTGTATTCACTTAATTATTTTTATATTTGGCGCTCGTCCATGAGCAAAATCAACTGATAACCTCCTGTTACTAGGCCTCAATTTTCTCTGTATGCTCGTTAAGATGTGAGATCAATCAAACAGG
>CAZKUS010000106.1:0-6835 GCA_964556025.1 uncultured Clostridia bacterium
TTGGCATCACACTTAGGTCGTCCTAAAGGAGAAGTGACTGAAAAATATCGAATGGCTCCTGTCAAAGGTGAATTGGAAGAACTATTGGGAAATGAAGTGAAGATGGGTTCAGAAGATTGGGCTCAAACCATTGAAACGGCAGATTCATTAGCAGAAGGAGAAATACTCCTTTTGGAAAATCTCAGGTTTCATCCTGGGGAAGAGGATAATGATAGTGAATTTGCGGCAAAGCTAGGGGCAATGGCAGATGTTTATGTAAATGATGCTTTTGGTGCTGCTCACAGAGCTCATGCCTCTACTCATGGAATAACAGAGCATATAAGCGGTAACTGTGTGGCAGGAATGTTAATGGCTAAAGAGCTGGAGTTCCTAGGTGAAAAAGTTGCAGATCCGAAAAGACCTTTTGTAGCAGTAATAGGTGGAGCAAAGATCAGTGATAAAATTAATGTAATACGCCGCCTTATTGATACTGCTGATCAAGTTTTAATCGGTGGTGGCATGGCCAATACCTTTTTAACTGCTAAAGGATATCAAATGGGTAAATCTCTTGTTGAACAAGATGCACTAGATACTGCTAAAGAACTGTTGGATAAAGCTGCTAATCAGGGTGTAGAATTATTACTTCCCGGAGATGTAGTAGTAGCTAAAAAACTTGAGAAAGACGTAGAACATACAACAGTAGCAGTTTCAGATATTCCAGAATCAGAGATGGCATTGGATGTAGGCGATAAAACAATTACCAATTATGCACACACTATTAAACAGGGTGAAACCGTTGTCATGAATGGCCCCATGGGAGTTTTTGAAACACCACCCTTTGATATTGGCACAATGGAAGTTGCTAAAGCTATGGCAGATTGTCCTGGTATCACAGTGGTTGGAGGAGGCGATTCTGTAGCAGCAATAAATAAAGCTGGCCTAGAAGAACAAATCACTCATATCTCTACTGGTGGAGGTGCTTCACTGAAATTTTTAGAAGGTAAGGCACTTCCAGGAGTAGAAGTACTAGAAGATAAGTAAACGCTAAGTATCATCAAGTTTTACGAATAGGTGCTGTTATATTCTGTTGTTGATAGCTGAACTTTAACACAACCTACGAGTAAAGAGTATATGGAGGTGTAAAAATGGCCAGAACAATTATTGTAGGGAACTGGAAAATGCACCATGGGCCTGAAGAAACTAGGGAATTTGCACGAAACATGGCTAAAAAGTACGATTCAGAACCTAGTGTTGAGGCGGTAATCTGTCCACCCTATATATCTATACCGGCTTTACAAAACAGTTCTCCTAAGTGGCTTAAATCTGGAGCACAGAATGTGTTTTATGAAGAAAGCGGTGCTTTTACAGGTGAGATCTCACCGAAAATGCTGGCAGAATTGGGGACAGAATATGTAGTCATAGGTCATTCTGAAAGACGTGGCATTTTTGGAGAGACTGATGAACAGGTGAATAATAAAGTGAGAATGGCTTTAAAATATGGGTTGAAACCTATAATTTGCGTAGGTGAACAGGAAAAAGAACGAGAGCAGGGAGATACTTTGAGAGTTGTTGAAAGACAAGTAATTACTGCTCTAAAAGAGTTGGTATCTGATAATCTATCTAATGCAGTCTTTGCCTATGAACCTGTTTGGGCTATCGGTACCGGGAAAGCAGCTACAGGTGACGACGCTCAAGAGGTTTGCCATCATATTAGGCATGTGATAAACGAAATCGCCGGTGAGGAAGTCAAAGATCAAATACCGATACTGTATGGTGGCAGTGTAAAGCCGGAAAATTTAGATGAATTTTTACAGCATAATGACGTCAACGGTGCACTTGTGGGTGGTAAAAGCTTGATAGCGGATACTTACTGTCAATTACTTGAGATTGCCGGAGGGAAAAATCATGACTGAAACAAATAACAAAAACAAACCGGTAGCTTTGATAGTTTTAGACGGTTTAGGACTTAGCGGTGAACATAGGGGGAACGCCTTCCATCAGGCTAAAACCCCTTACTTAGATAGTTTGTTCCAAAAACACGGCGCTACTACCTTGAGAAGTGATGGTCTTCATGTGGGTCTCCCAGAAGGTCAAATGGGAAATAGTGAAGTGGGACATTTGAATTTGGGTGCCGGTCGTGTAGTCTACCAAGAGTTAACTAGGATAAACAAAGATATAGAGACAGACAATATCTGTAAAAACCAAGTGTTAAACGACTTAACAGGAAAAGTCAAAGCGAGAGATTCAGCGCTTCATTTGTGGGGACTTCTATCTGATGGAGGAGTTCATAGTCATATCGACCACATCAAAGCTCTACTCAAGTTGGCTAAAACAGCTGGTGTGACAGACCTATATTTACATGCTGTCACAGACGGGCGTGATGTTCCGCCACAAAAAGCCGAAGAATTTGTGAAAGAGATTGAACAGGAAATGAATGATTTGAATTTGGGCAAAATAGCTACTGTCATGGGTCGTTATTATGCCATGGACAGGGATCGACGTTATGATAGAACGGAAAAAGCATATAACTGCATGGTATTAGGTGAAGGTGAACAGGCCGATTCAGCATTAGAGGCAGTCAAAAATGCTTATGAGCGCGGAGAAACTGATGAATTTATTATGCCCACTAGAATTATTGATGCTGAAGCGGAGCCTTCATCTCTGGTGAGAGATGGTGATGGAGCACTTTGTTTTAATTTCCGTCCAGACCGGGCAAGACAGTTGACATGGGCTTTTTCATTTCCTGATTTTGACGGTTTTGCTAGAACACCGGTAGATGTTAGTTATGTATGTATGACACAATACGATGCGGAGCTGACTTTACCAATTGCTTATCCCCCATCAAAACCGGAAAATACTCTGGGTGAGTATTTAGCTAGTTGGAATAAAAAACAATTGCGGATAGCGGAAACTGAAAAATACGCTCACGTAACTTTCTTTTTCAATGGTGGTGTGGAAATAGCCAATAAAGGGGAAGAGCGGATTTTGATACCTTCCCCCCAAGTTAGTACCTATGATCAACAGCCGGAAATGAGTGCCATTGAAGTGACAGATCAATTGATACAAGAGCTAGAAGAACAAGAATACGATTTCATTTTATTAAATTTTGCCAATCCGGATATGGTTGGTCATACAGGTGATCTACAGGCCGCAATCAAAGCTGTAGAAACCATTGACCAGTGTCTTTCTCAGCTAATACCGGAAATCGTTGAAGGTCAAGGGGTTGCAGTGATAACTTCTGACCACGGCAATGCTGAAAAAATGTTGGAAGCAGAGCAGGATGCACCCCATACTGCTCATACAAGCCATGTAGTCCCATTTTTGATTGTAAATGATACCGACCGTTACCCACTCCGATCTGGAGGGAAACTAGCCGATGTAGCACCAACAGTTTTGCAGCTGATGGGCTTAGTTATACCGAAAGAAATGACTGGAAAATCACTGATTGATTAATAATGCCAAGTAAAAAGTGATATTATATTTAGTCGTAGATAACAATAACATTCAACTTTACATGAACAAAATAGAAACAACTTATATTAAACAAGGGAGGGTATGTTATGAGTTTGATTACGGATATGTTTGCAAGGGAAATTTTTGATTCTCGAGGGAACCCCACTATTGAGGTGGAATTGTATACTGAATCTGGTGCATATGGTTATGCCAGAGTTCCTTCAGGAGCTTCTACAGGAGTCCATGAAGCTTTAGAAATGAGAGACGGTGGAGACCGTTTAAATGGTAAAGGGGTACAAAAGGCCTGTGAAAAAGTTAATGAAGAGATTGCTCCCGGTTTGTTCGGCATGGACGTATGTCATCAACTTGCTCTGGATCAAGCGTTGATAGAACTGGATGGAACGCCCAACAAAGAAAACTTAGGAGCTAATGCAATTTTAGGCGTTTCTTTGGCTGCTGCCAGGGCTTCAGCAGATTTTGTTGGTTTACCTCTGTATCAAGTTTTAGGTGGAGTTGGAGCTAAAACACTACCTGTACCACAGATGAATATCTTGAATGGTGGAGAACATGCTGATAACAATGTGGATATTCAAGAATTTATGGTTATGCCAGTTAAAGCTGACAACTTTCTTCAAGCTATGAGTATGGGAGCGGAAATTTTCCATGCTTTAAAAAAGGTGCTTTCCAAAGAAGGTCTATCCACTTCCGTAGGTGATGAAGGTGGATTTGCTCCCAACTTAAAATCAAACAAAGAAGCATTGGATTATATTATAACTGCTATAGAAACTGCTGGGTATCAGCCAGGTGAACAAGTTATGTTAGCCATTGATACTGCGGCTTCTGAGATATATTCAGATGGTAAATATGAATTAAAAGGGGAAAATCGAACCTTATCTTCAGAAGAAATGATTGACTTTTATCAAGATCTAGTAGAAAACTATCCCATAATTTCTATAGAAGATGGCTTGTTTGAAGACGATTGGGAAGGATGGAAGCAGTTAACTGATAGATTAAGCGATAAAGTACAGCTTGTAGGTGATGACCTATTTGTAACTAATACTGAACGGTTGCAGAATGGTATTGATCGAGGTATTGCCAACAGCATCTTGATTAAATTAAATCAAATTGGAACGATATCTGAGACATTAGCTGCTATTGAACTGGCAAAACAAAATGGTTATACAAATGTAATCTCTCATAGATCAGGCGAAACTGATGACCCCTTTATAGCTGATCTGGCTGTGGCTACCAATGCCGGTCAAATTAAAACCGGTGCTCCTTCTAGAATGGACAGAGTAGCCAAATACAATCAACTGATAAGAATTTCTGAAGAATTGTTAGGAGTGTCCAATTACCCAGGAATTGACTGCTTTTACAACTTGAAATACTAATAATCACAACTGCTTTCCTGTTGCTTTTTTCATACCCCTTGTGATAAAATACAACGGGATAAGGGGGTGTAATGGTCATGCTGTATTCTATACTGGTCGGATTACATGTAGTTATTACATTAATTTTAATCGCCACAGTGCTCTTGCAGTCTGGCAAAAGTGCCGGTTTATCAGGTGCCATTTCCGGAGGGGCGGAAACGGTATTTGGAAAGAAAAAAGGAATTGACGCTTTGCTGAGTAAAGCGACAACAGTAGCCGCTGTTTTGTTTATTATAAACTCTATTATTCTGGCGGCTTTAGATCCGGCATCTTTTTAATCATTTCAGATGCGAATACCTCAACCGTATTAGGTTGAGGTAGTTTTTAGTTACCAAATACATATTTGAAGGGGGATAAACATGAATGTAGCAGTAGCAGCACCAATTGCAGGAATTATTGGATTAGCCTTCGCTTTTTACTTGATTCAGCAAGTAAATAAGCGAGATGAAGGTACTGAGCGAATGCAGGAACTGGCCGCAGCTATACAAGAAGGCGCCAATGCGTTCCTGCGCAGAGAATATCGCAGTTTAGCGGTATTTGTTTTGGTTTTGTTTGTAGTTATCACATTAACTATTAATGTTGAAACAGCTATTTCATTTTTAGTAGGTGCTCTTTTCTCAGGAACAGCTGGCTTTATTGGTATGACTGTTGCTACTAGAGCTAATGCTAGAACTGCAAATGATGCTCGGGAAAGTATAGCTAGAGCTTTAAAAACAGCTTTTTCTGGCGGATCAGTTATGGGAATGTCAGTAGTGGGATTGGGAATATTAGGTGTAGGTTTATTGTACATAATATTTAGAGATCCGGAAATTGTTAACGGATTTGCTCTAGGTGCCAGCTCTATAGCCTTATTTGCTCGTGTCGGTGGTGGTATTTACACCAAAGCGGCTGACGTGGGTGCTGACCTAGTAGGAAAGATTGAAGCGGGAATACCGGAAGATGATCCGCGTAACCCGGCTGCTATCGCTGATAATGTAGGAGACAATGTCGGTGATGTAGCAGGAATGGGTGCTGACCTATTCGAATCTTTTGTAGGTTCTATTATTGCTGCTATGACCATAGGTCTTGTCCAATACGGAACGGAAGGTGTGTTGCTTCCTATACTACTGGGTTCAGCGGGAGTTATAGCATCTATAATCGGTTATTTCTTTGTCCGAGTTGGTGAAGGTCAGAAACTTGCTTCTGCTTTGGATAAAGGGACTTATGTGAGTGGTATAGTTATTGTTATTGCTTCATTTATTTTAACTAACAACTTATTGGGAGAATTGGGACCATTCTTTGCAATTCTAGCTGGTTTAGCTGCTGGAATTTTAATCGGTAAAATTACTGAGTACTATACTTCAGAACACTATGAACCTGTAAAAGGGATTGCCAATTCATCACGTACTGGTGCAGCCACTAATATTATCAGCGGAATTGCCGTGGGTATGCAGAGTACATTCATGCCTATCATAGTTATTACCGTAGCGATTTTTATTGCTAATTACGCTGCAGGTCTGTACGGGATTGCTATTGCTGCTGTAGGTATGTTGGCCACTGTAGGTATGACCGTTGCAGTCGACGCTTATGGACCAGTTGCAGATAATGCCGGTGGTATAGCTGAAATGGCTGATTTGGATCCCGAAGTCCGTGAAGTTACAGATGAGCTGGATGCCGTAGGTAATACTACAGCTGCCATTGGCAAAGGTTTCGCTATTGGATCTGCTGCTTTAACGGCTTTGGCATTGTTCAGCGCTTATACGCAAGCCGCTGAAATAGATAATATTGATTTAACCAGTGCACCTGTGATTATCGGATTACTTATCGGTGGTATGTTGCCTTTCTTGTTCTCTGCATTGACTATGAATGCTGTTGGGCAGGCCGCCAATCAGATGATAGATGAAGTTAGAAGACAGATTAAAGAAAAACCAGGTATCATGGATGAATCAGAGAAGCCTGATTATGCCAAATGTGTTGATATCAGTACTGCAGCC
>CAZKUS010000107.1:0-6833 GCA_964556025.1 uncultured Clostridia bacterium
TGAGAGTTTTAGATGTATCAAAACAAGCATTCAGAGTGAAATTGAAGTTTTATTGTTATCAACAATAGAATATAACAGCGCCTATTAGAAAAAACATAAAACTGTGTTTTAATGAAATCAAATCATTTCTGATTACTATCTACCCAGTCTTTGGCATTTTCAACTTCAAATTCATCGGGAATGTTTATTCTCGAAGGTTCCCTAACTTTATAAATATTGGCCCAAGCTGCAGTATCGTGCCTTTCTACAGGTTTAAACCTTCGATACAATCTCATTTTATTAATTACCATCACCTCCTAAACTCTA
This sequence comes from uncultured Clostridia bacterium, assembly GCA_964556025.1. Taxonomy (GTDB): domain Bacteria; phylum Bacillota; class Natranaerobiia; order Natranaerobiales; family Natranaerobiaceae; genus Natranaerobius. Next base: position 307 of record CAZKUS010000107.1, read on the forward strand.
CCTGGTTTTAGTTTTGATTGACTTATTATAAACTCTGTTGGGTACTTAACTTTAAACCAAGCTAGTTTTAATTTAAACACATGAAATCATTTTATACCGAACTATCCAAGCATGAATAAAACTACCCTTTTGGAAACACTATAAATAGGGAAATAAATAAGGGAGGTATATCTATGAGTAAAAAAATAAAATTAATCACTATTTTGATCATGTCAGCTTTACTTATATTAATTCCAGCTTGTCAAGAAGCAGAACCCGACGACAATGATGATCAAGAAAATGAAGAAGAAAAAGAAGAGGAAAATGGTGAAGGAATAGATGGAACTTTTTCCGCCGCTTCAGAAGCCGATGATCGCGGTTATGTCTATGCTGATGTGACTTTTTCCAACGACGAGATAACCGAAGTGGAATTAACTGAATACAATGATATGGGAATGGAGAAAGACGAAGATTACGGATGGGACCCATGGCATGAGGCTATGGATGAACTTCCAGACAGATTTGTAGAAGCTGATTCATCAGATATTGAAGCATACACAGACGCTACCACCACATCTAACAAAGCCATGGGAGCAGTAGAAAAAGCTATTGAGCAAGCAGAAGCTGAAGAAGAGGGAGAAGAAGTCGATACTTTTGAAGGAACATTCATGGGAACATCAGAAATAGATGAACAAGAAGGATGGGGAGTCGCATGGGTAACTTTAGAAAATGAAGAAATATCAGAAGTTCAGCTAGAAGAAGTACAGGTACAAGATGAAGAAAAAGAAGAAGATGACGAAGACCGATTTGCATTTAAAGATGACGATTATGAGTGGGAAGAATGGCATGAAGCCAGGGAAACTCTACCCGAAAGATTCATAGAAGAAAATGCCCCTGATGTCGAAGCTTATTCTGGTGCAACCGAGAGTTCTGAGATGTGGATGGATGCAGTAGAGAATGCCCTCGAAAATGCAGGTTGGGAAGCAGCTCCCGTAGATGAACAAGAAGAAGACGAGGAAGAGGAAGAGGAAAATGACGAGGAGGAAGATGAAGAAGACGAAAATGATGAAGAAGATGAGAATGCGGATAACGATGATGACGAGAATGATGATATGGATTTAACTTGATTTACCCTTTTAATCAACATCTGTTCAATGGTTAAATAAATATTTGCCAAATATAAAACCACCTTTCTTTAAATGAAGGTGGCTTTATATTTGGCAATTAAAATGCTTTTATGAGATAATTATAGGTGAATATTATCAAGGCGCGGTTATATTCTGTTGTTGATGGCAAGCTTGAAATTGAAATTTTATTGCTATCAACATTCAACTTTAGCTAAACCAACATTCAAAGGATGATGACATGACAATCAAAAGCAAAAAGCAGTTAGCAACTGAACTCATACAAAAAAACGAAAATTTACTAAAATGCCCAATTTGTCATAAAAAAATAACCTTTTATTCTAATAGTAGTTTAAGTTGCTCAAATAATCACACTTTTGATATCTCGAAAAGAGGGTATGTAAACTTTCTTAATAATAATCCAGACATTAAATACTATGCTAATATGTTCCAGGCTAGACGTTCCGTTTTTCAAAATAACTTTCTTGAACCTGTTATTCGAACAGTAACCGAAATAATTAACTCGGAATTAAATACTAAAAATTTCAATGAGAACATACATATTGTAGATGCTGGTTGTGGAGAAGGATACTTCCTTCAGCGAATAATAAATAAAATACAAACTGATATTAACAGCCCTGTAGGAGTGGGTTTTGATATCGCTAAGCCTGGAATTGATCTAGCAGCCCGGGACTATCTTGGGCTCATATGGTTAGTATCTGATATCGCGAGCCCTCCTTTAGAAAGTAAGATTTTTGACGTAAATTTAAATATTTTATCTCCTGCAAATTACAAACAGTTTAACAGAATCTTAAAACCTGGTGGTTCTGTAGTAAAAGTTCTTCCGGGAGAAAATTACTTACAAGAACTTCGCAACCTTCTCTATCCAAATAGGAAAGAAAAATACTCTAATACAGAGGTAATGAGGTTATTTGAACAGAATTTACAATCAGTAAATAATTACCATCTCAATTATACAGTTCAGCTTACTCAACAGCTTAAAAGAGATTTGATTACCATGACCCCTATGAGCTGGGGAGTGACATCAGAGACGTGCCAACAAGTCATGAATTTTAACTTAGATAAAGTCACAGTAGATCTTAAAATATTATGGGGAAATAGGTGAAATTGAAGTTTTATTGCTATAACAACAGAATATAACAGCGGCTATATAAAAAAATACCTGTACATCTATATCAGAATCCAGTCAAAATCATGACAAGAATTCCAATCAATGTACAGGCAATCAATTGTAAATTACATTCTCAATACTAAAGTTAATTAACCATTTTGTCGTAATTTAGTATCCCTTCGACAATACCCTCAGCCGAATCCTCTCTAAACTCATCTTTTCTTAAAAGCTCTTCTTCTTCGCGATTTGATAAGAAAGCTAACTCTACTAACGCAGCAGGTATTTTGGCATTTCTAAGCACTCTGAATCTGCTGTCTTTTACACCACGATTATCTCTTTCTAAACTGTGTAGTAAGCTGTCTTGTAAAGCATCAGCAAAATCAAAATCCAAAGAGCTTCGTTCAGATGAATAAAAAGTTTCTGTTCCCTGGATACCACTATCAGGATGAGCGTTAGCATGTACACTGATAAATAAATCGGCATCGGAATCATTGGTCATTTCTACGCGTGTATCTAAGTCCAGTGTTTCATCTGTTTCTCTACTCAGATATACTTCAGCTCCAAAATCTTCCAACAAGTCCCTGGTCATCAGTGATACATCCAAGGCTACATCTTTTTCTTTTAAACCAGTAGGACCTATTGCCCCAGAATTCGAACCTCCATGACCTGGATCAATAAAGATACTTTTTCCAGCCAAAGGTTCATCTTCATACATTCTAACAACCAGATGTGAATCTTCCCATTCAAAAGAATAGTGTTCTTTTTCTTCAATATCAAAAACAACTCGACTGTAGTCCTCTTCATCATACTCGTGTGCTCTAATCCGCTCAACAGTAGAAGTTCCAAGTTCCCATTCTGTATTATCAGTATCCAACCCTATTCCGTCTAAATCTATTACTAACCGTTCAGGGCCGTCTTTTGTAAAAGCCTCTATTGGAGCACGTTTTGTTGGTCCGATTCGCACTTCAGTATTATTGTCATTATCTAACCATTCAACAAAATCCACTTTATCTAAATCATTCTCGTAATTTATATCTGACTTATCTACATAGTCAGCAGCCACCCAACCTTTTTCATCATCATCTAAATCAATTTTAAACCAATCTTCATAATCCAAATGATTACCCATAGCTGCTTCTGATAACATCGGGTACTGTTCACCATCATCCACTTGTGTAATTCTGTCGTAATCTAATCCCGGTCCCCTTCTTACATTTAAGCTATCTGCATCTATTTGCAGCTCTCCCATAGATCCAGTATATTCTTCAGGTATAATGTCTTCCCAAAGCTGGCGTTCTTCTTCTCTGGCTTCTTCCCTTTCTTCACGTTCTTCTTCATCATCTGCATCATCAGGGGGCTCTTCATCGCTATCATGAGGATCTACGTAATCAGCACTGACCCACCCTTCATTTTCTTCGGCTTCTTTTTCAGAAATATCAATTTTTAGCCAATCTTGATATTCTTCTTCATCTTCAATAACTGCTTGATCTAGCACATTATAAGTTTCCCCTGCTTGAATTTGATATACCTGGTCAGAATCTACCGTCGGATCAACCCTGACATTTAACGCACTAGCATGGACTTCAATATCCATATCTTCAAATTCCTCGAGATCACTGGAATCATTAGATGACCCTTCTTCATCACTTTGATCCGACTCATCGGGAGTAGAGATATAAACAGAATTACTATCTGAGTCCCATTCTACATAAGCACCCAAACCTTCGCTTACAAATCTCAATGGAACCATAGTTCTTCCTTGTTCAGATATTTTTGGAACAGTATCCATGGTTTCCATTTCATCGTTAACCTGATATTTTTTTTCTTTTATATTTAAAACCAATTCATCGTCTCCATAACTGATCTCTATTTGTTCCTTATCACCATCCCATTCTACATACCCTCCTAATTCTTCAGAAACAAATCTTACCGGTACTTGAACTCGATTGTTCTCACAAAAGTACGGAGCTTGGTCCGGAAAATCTATTAGTTCATCATCAATCTCAATAGATATATCGCTAGCATACACGTTTTCAGAACCAAAACTCACCAAAATAGTTACTGCCATAATAGTCATGAGTATGTATGCAAAGGGATGATTTAGTAATTTCAATGCTCTGTCTCTCCTTTCTGTTCGCTTGATTTGCTAGCTTTTTTATTTGTCATAGAGCTCGTCCAGTTTAATTGTTAATGTCATACAGCTAGTCCATTTTAATTGCTACATTCATGAATACAACTGTATCTTTCCTCCAAGCATCTCTCCTCCCTTTCTTTTATTATCTAGACGAAAAAAAAGTGTAAATTGTTCGACATAAGATAAAATATTTTAAGGTTTTTCTACAAAACAGGAGAAAAACAGGAGAAATATATTGACAGTTATCAAATTGTTAACTCTAATTTAATAACATACACAAAATACTGAATATAAGCGTGTTGATTACCTTTGTAGCGGTAATTTTAGTTATTCATAATAATTTTTTCCACTACAAAGGTTTTATTTTACTTATCTATTGTTATATATTAAAGCATTAATGGACAATCATTAGTGACAACCATTAGATGATTTGATTTTCAGTAAACGATCAGGGGGTGGTGGAAAAACTAGATGTAATTATTAATATAAGAGCTTTAACCGCTTAACAAGTTACCAGAATTTTTTAGTAAATCAGTTAATTATGAGGGGGTAAAAAAATGTCTAAAAAAATAATGAAATCAATAATAATAATTTCTACATTAGTACTTGTATTTACAGGGTGTGGAGGTTAAGCAGATTATCCTGATGATGATATAGAGTTTGTAGTACCATGGGCACCAGGTGGAGGCAGTGATATTGCAATGAGAGCAGTCTCAGAGTATGCAGAAGAAGAATCAGAGGTGGCTTTTCCAGTAATTAATATGGAAGGGTCTGCAGGAACAGTCGGACTAGAAGATTTAAATGAAAGACCTGCCGACGGCTATAATATTGGAATGGTTCATGATGGTCTAATGGTCGCACACCACACAGATGTTACAGACCTAAACTATGATGATTTCCAGCCGCTTGCCGGTTTAGCAGAGACACCACAAATTCTTGCAGCCAGTGCTGATGCTCCTTTCGACACTTTTGAAGAATTTGAGGAATATTTCCAGGAAAATCCTGGGGAAGTAGATATTGGCACCACCCTACAAGGTATAGCTCATGTTTGGGCGGAGCAGCTTGCCGACCAACTAGATTCTGAATTCAATTATGTGGGCTATGAAGGTTTAGGTGAAGCCATACAAGCAACAGCAGGCGGACATGTTGATGTAACTATCACGGACTACCCATCAGCCAGTGAATTTGTAGAAGCTGGAGATATGAAGTTTTTAGCATCAGGTACTGAGGAACCCATGGAAGAAATACCAGAAACTCCTACTTTTAGTGATTATGGATATGAATTAGACTTCTTATTAATTAGAGGAATAGTTGGACCTGAAGGTATGGAAGAAGAACATGTGGCTGCATTGGAAGATATTTTTGAAAGAGTTTCTGAAAATGAGGGTTTCCAAGAAGAGCTAGACAATTTGGGGATGGAAGCCACCTTTTTAGATAGTGAAGAATTTGAAACTCACTTGTCTCAGCAAGACGAAATGGTAATAGAAGTTGTAGATGATATTTTAGACGAGGAGTAAATGAAAGGTTAGGAGGAAAATTATGGGGCAGTTATTAGTAGGAGTTTTACTATTGATAGTGTCCTCTCTCATTTTCATTGAAACTGGAAATTTAGGTATGGTTAGTGACGGGGAACTAGGCCCTGGCGCCTTTCCCCGTCTGATCAGCTTAATCATGGGAGGACTTAGTTTATATTTAGTTATATATCAAACTATTAAAATCATCAAGCAACAAAGTTTACAAAAAATATTTTCTTACAATTGGAAGAGTGTTATAAATCAGTATCAATATTCACTGTTAATATTGATTAATTTTATATTATACGTAGTTTTGTTTGATATCCTGGGATTCCAAATATCTACTTTTTTATTCGTTAGTATTACAATTTGGCAGCTTGGACCTAAAGCTAAAAAAGAAATTCCGAGAATCTTAATCATAAGTGCAGCCTTAGGATTTGCTATGTTTTATCTTTTTCAAGAAATCTTAGGAGTAAGGTTCCCTTCGGGGATATTGTAAGGGGGTAACTATTATGTTTGAACTACTTGTATCTGGATTAGCTGAAATCATGAATTTTCAGATTTTATTATATATGTTTATAGGAGTAGTGGCCGGTATAGTAGCAGGGTCTATCCCCGGATTTACTATTGCTATGGCTATTGTT
>CAZKUS010000108.1:0-6822 GCA_964556025.1 uncultured Clostridia bacterium
AAAGATTCGATCTATAAACTTTTCGCCATGGTTTTTATAAGCTTTTGTTATCCTATCAATTTCAACAATATCCGTCCCTATTCCGACAATCATATGATCCCTCCCTGTTTATATATTAACCTTTCAATATAAATAATATCATAATTAGTTGAAGTAAATATATATCTATTAATTTACCTGTATGCCAACATTCGCGGAGAGTTGTATAATACAACAACTCTGAGGCTCATTTATGGCATACAGGTAAAGCAATAACATCCTATATGTTTAACAATCAACTTTTATCCAGAACCTAAGGCATAAAAAAAAGACCCTTTAGGTCTTTTGTAGGTATATAAAAATGGCTCCCCAGGCAGGATTTGAACCTGCGACCTACCGGTTAACAGCCGGTCGCTCTACCGCTGAGCTACTGAGGAACTCTTTCGACATGATTTATTATACTCAAGTTTAGCTGGTTAGTCAACAGTTTTTTGTAATTTTTTTGTTTAGTTTTTGTTTAGTTTTTGTTTTGCCATTTGCCTTGAGCAATTTTAGTTTTCCATGTCCATAGTAATTTATACCAAAAAACCTTCGCTGTGTAAAGAGCCAGATTAAAATTTATTAATCTAGATAATCTTTTAACCGTTTACTTCTCATAGGATGTCTCAGTTTACGGAGTGCTTTAGCCTCAATTTGCCTAATTCGCTCTCGCGTAACCCCGAAATATTTGCCCACTTCTTCTAGAGTTCTAGTTTTACCATCATCTAAACCAAATCTAAGCTTTAAAACATTTTGTTCTCTAGGAGTTAAACTATCCAATACCTCTTCTAATTGGCCTTTTAACAATTCAAAAGCTGCAGCATCAGCAGGGGGTTTTGCGTCTTGATCTTCAATAAAGTCCCCTAAGTGACTGTCATCTTCTTCACCAATCGGTGTTTCTAAACTCACTGGTTCTTGAGCTATTTTCATTATTTCACGTACTTTATCTTCACTCATTTCCATCTGTTCAGCAATTTCTTCCGGAAGAGGTTCTCTCCCAAGATCTAGCACCAATAGTCTAGATACTCTAATCAATTTATTGATAGTTTCAACCATGTGAACTGGAATTCTAATTGTTCTAGCCTGATCAGCTATAGCTCGCGTGATAGCTTGCCTAATCCACCAAGTAGCATAAGTGCTGAACTTATAACCTTTTCTATAGTCAAATTTTTCTACAGCTTTAATCAATCCTAGATTCCCTTCTTGTATCAAATCTAAAAATAACATCCCACGACCCACATACTTTTTGGCAATACTTACTACAAGTCGTAAGTTAGCTTCAGCTAACTTCCTCTTTGATCCCTCATCTCCCTCTTCAATTCTTTTGGCTAACTCTATCTCTTCATCGGGAGATAGGAGGGGGATTTTTCCCATTTCTTTCAAATACATTCTTACCGGATCGCTGACTTCTACTCCTTCTGGTAATGACAGGTCCAATTCCGCTTTAGTGGGATCTTCTGGGTCCACTTCCCCAATAGCATCTACAACATCTATGCCAGCTTGAGTTAATTTCTCATAAAATTCATCTATCTGCTCACTCGATAGTTGAAATTCAGATAACTGATCCATGATCTCTTTATAAGTGAGAAAACCACGTTCTTTCCCTACTTTTAGTAATTCATCTTTAATTTGATCAAGTGTTTTTTCAGACATAATTTTACCCCCCTTCCTCCAAGGTCCACTGTTTGTTTTTTTCAAGCTTTAAATATTCTTGCAACTGTCTCAGTATTTCTCTGTACTTTTCCGGATCAGATTCAGGATTTATCTGAGACAATTCCTTTTGTAGCTCTTCACGTTGACTTTTAATTTTACTTGCTTTAATTCTAAATACACAATCATTTATGAATTTATCAGGATCTTTTGGTTCAGGTAATTCATCTATACTCAACCTGGTAATGGTATTTTCAACATCCTGATAATCCCTTAATTCATTAATCAATTTGTTAAGATCAACACCTTTAATATGGTCTTCTGCCAGTTGATAAATCTTATGAACAATTAGTGACAAATTATCACACGAAAAATCCTCTGGATAAAGACAGTTTTTTATCTTTTTTATGTATTCTGGATGATGTATCATCAAAGAAACTAAAGATTCTTCTGCTTTTTCTCTAGTAGTTCTATTGTCAGCTAATTGAATATCCCCTTGAATACTTGATCTAGTATTATTTCTGTTACTAGCTTTCCCTCCTGCTTTACTGTATCCACCACTTCCTCGAGATTTGCCGTAAATTTTTGTTCTGTTATAATGTTTACCTAATTCTGAGTTTAAAGCTTCTTGAGAAATATCGAGCCATGTAGCTAATGTGTTTAAATAAGCTTCTCTTTCTACAGCATTATCAATTTTTGAAATCACAGGTATTATTTCTGTTACATACTCTTTTTTTCCTTCTATACTTGATAAATTTTTATTATTTGCGGCTTGTCTCAATTGATATTCCACCAAAGGTATTGCTGTATCAATTACTTTTCTTTGAAAACTATCAGCCCCAAATTCTTTTAGATAATCGTCGGGGTCATATTCTGTCGGTAAATCACAAACGAAAACATCTAACCCCTGATCTCTAAGTATTTCCAGTCCTCTTAATGTAGCAGTTTGTCCAGCTGCATCAGCATCATAGGCAATATACACATTGCTGGCATTTTTTCGAATCAGTTTGGCTTGTTCTTCTGTTAGTGCTGTGCCTAAAGAGGCTACTGTATTGGAAAACCCATATTGATGAGCTGTAATTACATCTGTATAACCTTCTACAATTAAAGCCAAATTTTGTCTACGAATAGTTTTAAATGCTATATTTAACCCGTATAATACCTGCCTTTTATTAAAAACTGGTGTTTCAGGTGAATTTAAGTACTTAGGTTGTTCTTCTTGTTCTTTCAATAGTCTACCACCAAAACCCAGTATTTCCCCTCTAATATTATAGATGGGAAAAATAACTCTTCCGCGAAATTTGTCGTAGACTCCACCTTGTTTTCTGTTATTACACAACCCTGCTTTAACCAATAAGTCCTCTTCAAATCCCTTCTTTTTCAAGAAATCACTCAAACCAGTCCAACTATCAGGAGCAAAGCCAAGAAAAAAATCTGAGGCAATTTTAGTATCTATTCCTCGATCAGCTAAGTATTTTTTTCCCACTTTTCCAGTATCACTATTCATTAAGATATAACGAAAAAAATTGGCTGTGTACTTATTCAGAGATTTTATACGATCTTTTTCTTTTGCAACATGAGATTTTTCTTCGTCAGCTTCAGAAAAAGCTGGCAGCTCTATTCCTAGTTCGTCAGCTAGCTGATGACATGTTTCTAAGAAATCCAACTGCTCTATACTTTGTAAAAATTTAAAAACATCTCCACCTGATTGACAACCAAAGCAGTAATACAGCTGTTTTTCTTGAGAAACATGAAAAGATGGCGTTTTTTCATTATGAAAAGGACAAAGACCCCAGTAGTATTTACCTTTCAAGCGCAAATCTACATATCTAGACACAACTTCTACTAAATCAGTCTCATCTCTTATTTGCTCTATTTTGTTCTGGGGTACTTGAGCCATAATTTTATCCCCCTCAAAGACACCTGACAATTTTTAAACAACAGAATATAACAGCGCTAAACAATAAAAAATCATATTTGATGACTTATTTTTTTATATAACGACAAGTATTTTTAATTCTCTAGTAATTAATAAAATCCTGCCAAAAATAAAAATCTGATAAAAAAAATTACTTAATCTTAGTCTGCTTAAATTATTTCGACAGATTAACCTAAATTTCCTCCTGATTAATCAACTTACCAAACACATATTCGTAATAATTATTCACTAGAATATCCTGTAATAGCTATTTTTATTCTTCTCTATTAAATCGCCACGGTTTAGGAAGAAAAGTATCTCGGTATAGATCCAATATATATCTATCAGTCATACCAGCTACGTAATCACATACTAGTCTAGATAATTCGAACTTTTCTAAACCTTTATATACATCATTAGGTAGTTTTTCAGGATGATTACAAAAATACTCATATACTGCTTTAATAACGTATTTCGCTTTACTTTCTTCTTCTTTCGCTCTCGAACCTATATAAACATTTTCAAATAAAAAACACCGCAATTCATCCACGGCAGTTCCCACTTCATTTCCCATGACTATATTACTGTATGTACTACTGTTCTCCACTAAATTACAAACCATAGTATTTATTCTCTGTTTAGAAGTTTCCCCTAAAATACTGACAGCACTGTCTGGTAGTTGTTGTTCATCAATGATTTCGCCCCTCAGAGCATCATCAATATCATGATTTATATAGGCAATACGGTCACTGATATTAACAACTTTCCCTTCTAATGTGAAGGGGGCTGTACCACCAGTATGATTTTTTATACCATCACGCACCTCTTCAGTAAGGTTCAAACCATCTGGTCTTTCTAAGCTATCCACTACCCTTAAACTTTGTTCGTTATGTCGAAAACCATCCGGTACCAAATTATCTAACACGCTTTGCCCAGCATGTCCAAAAGGAGTATGACCTAAATCGTGTCCCAAGGCAATAGCTTCTGTAAGATCTTCGTTTAGTGATAAAGCCCGAGATATCGTCCTAGCAATTTGAGATACTTCTAAAGTATGAGTAAGACGAGTCCTATAGTGGTCTCCTTCAGGAGAAATAAACACTTGAGTTTTATGTTTCAAACGCCTGAAGGCCTTACTGTGTAAAATTCTATCCCGATCTCTCTGAAACAGTGTTCTGATATTACATTCCTGTTCAGGTTTTTTTCTGCCATAACTCTCACAAGCACAAGTCGCCTGTCTAGATAAGTTATGTTTTTCCTTTTTTTCAATAAATTCTCGAAAATCAAAACTCATTTGTATAAACACCTCTTAACCAATAGGTTCAAATAAATTAAATATTGACCTGGACATAGCAAGAAAGCTAAAATAAATATGTGTCTTGTATGGAGTATACTACTTTAATAGGAGAATTTCCTGCCAATTCTTAGCTAAATCTTTACTTAATTTATCATGATGCCTTATTTAACATTATCAAATACAGCCTTATTCAATTGACACACCGTTATTTTCAACAATTAAACAAACCTAATTTGAGCCTCAAAATTCTGTTAAACATTTTAAATTAAGCTATTTCCAAATAGTATAAATACAATCTTTAAACAGACACTATAAAAACAGGTGATTTAAGGGGGAAACAACCTTGATAAAGGATAAAACTATCTTAATTTTAAGCACTATCACTACTGCCACTTTTTTAGTAACAAGTATAGTCCCAATATCCAGTGGCTTTGCCCAAGAATTCGATTTGGACGCTGAATCTGTAAAACTTATGGAAGCGGAAACTGGAAGAGTTTTATACGAAGAAAATAGTACTGAAACCTGGGCACCAGCCAGTCTAACTAAAATCATGACATTAGTAATTGGATTAGAAGCTTCGGAAGAAGGTGAGATAGAACTAGATGAAAAGGCAGTGACCAGCACCGAAGTTTACGAAAATATAGGTGGTGTTGGAAGCACGATGTTCCTTAATGAAAATCAAGAAGTCAGTATAGAAGATCTGCTAACCGGTATAGCAGTAGTTTCAGCTAATGACGGTACTGAAGTATTAGCTGAACATCTTGAAGGAAGCGTAGATTCTTTTGTAGACCGAATGAACAGTAAAGCTGATGAATTAGATCTTGATAATACTAACTTTGAAAACCCACATGGCCTACCTGACGATAATCAGTACATCACTGCTCAAGATATAGCTCAATTGTCTAAATACGCAGTTAACAACACACCTAAAATTCTAGAATTAGAAAGCATAACTGAGTTCAAGTTTAATGTGGAAGACCCACAACCCAATAGAAATCTAATGCTGCCTGATAGAGATACTGAATACTCATATGAAGGCACAGACGGATTAAAGACCGGTCAGACAGATGAAGCCGGCTACAATTTTGTAGGTACTGCCGAACGCAATGGCATGCGCATGATAGCAGTGGTTTTAGGAACTGAAGAACAAAATGAAAGATTTAATATAGCTCATGAGCTCATGGATTACGGCTTCGATGAATATCACAATGAAACTTTATTAGAAGAAAATGAAGAAGTTGGGGATGTAGAAGTAATTGATGGCACAGAACGTCAGGTGAATGCTGTAGCATCTGAATCTCTAACTATTACCACTGCATATACCGATATTGAAGAACTAGATTGGAATTTTACACCCGAGCAGATCAAAGCCCCCATAGAAGAAGGAGAAGCCATAGGTGAATTGGAAATCTACGAAGATGATGAGCAGATAGGTACCGTAACCGGAGTAGCAAAAGACCAAGTAGACGAACTAGGCTTTTTTGGCAGATTGTTCAGAACAATTGGAGACGGGATCTCGGGCTTCTTCCAAAATATACGTGATACCATAATGGACTTCATTTTTGGTGATTAAATTATTTTGTTGTTGATAGCAATAAAACTTCAATCTCACTTTAAATGCTTGTTTTGATACATCTAAAACTCTCAAATAGTCGAATCACAGCTTCCTGATCAATTACTCCTCCATGAGTATGATCAGGAAATAACCTCCTGTTATTTGGCTGTGATTCTCCTATTTGCTAATTAAGATGTATTATCAAAACAGCATAATACGTTTAATTGAAGTGTTTATTGCTATCAGCATCTCACTTTAATTGGATACTTCTCTGAAGATTTTAGATTGGGCTGAAGCCAATCTGGCTACTGGAACTCTATAAGGTGAGCAGCTCACATAATCTAAGCCAGTTTCATGGAAAAAATGGATAGATTCTGGATCTCCGCC
>CAZKUS010000109.1:0-6792 GCA_964556025.1 uncultured Clostridia bacterium
ACAGTAGAAGGTGAAGCAACTGCCATGTATTTAAATAAACTGGTTAATCCTCTAGGAGTGAAAGTTACCCGCTTAGCTTATGGGCTTCCTATGGGAGGAGACTTAGAATATGCAGATGAAATGACATTACAGCAAGCTTTCGAAGGTAGAAAAGAGCTGTAAGAAGTCGAATAAGACTTCTTACAGCTCTTTTTTTACTAGGCTTGCTAAAGCTGAATGTTGATAGCAATAAAATATAACAGCGCCTTTTATCAAAGCAGATATTAACCACTCCGAAATATTTAAAAACATTGGATAATTATTTTTTTATCTGGGTAGTATAGTTGTAGAAAAAAATTCATCTAATACCCCTTTTAGGAGGAGATTAGCTTGAGCAATGTACTTGATAAGACTTGGAATTATTACAAAAATCAAGTAATACCTAAAATCAAAAGAGTATATCATTATTTTGATTTGGATGGTAAAAAGCAAATCAACAGCAAGGAAGAAGAGTTGTTATTGGAACTGAAAAATACTAAACAAGAGCTTGAATATGCAAAAAATTATTTTAACAATGTAACAGACCCTGAATTGGTTGCCCATGCTTCTTATCTGTTGAAAGCTAGTGATCAAAAATACAGCTATCTATTATCTAAAGCTAAACGAAACGGTATTAAAGGTTATACTACAGTTTGTAATGAATGGCCTAGTTAAGTTGCATGTTGAGAGTTTTAGATGTATCAAAACAAGCATTCAGAGTGAAATTGAAATTTTATTGTTATCAACTACAGAATAACACAGTGCCTTTACAATTGAATGAAAATTTTGCAGTTATCAACCTTCCACTATAATAATACTTATAATAATGAAATACAATTTAAATTAACTTACTAATAAGCGCTATTATCAACATTCAACTTTAATTGATCCTACAAATAAAGTAATAACATGTCCTAGTCAATTATAAATATTAGTGAGACAAATTTTAGTGGAGGGGTAGGTAGATATGCTGCAAGGAGACCTTAATTTTTGGCTGTCACTTTTATTTGGGCTGGCCTTTTTTTATCTATTGACTCGTCTATTTTTTCGACCAGCGCGATTTTTTGTAAAACTGTTCGTAAAAATATTTGTGGGAGCAGTATTACTGCTATTAATTAATCTTGTATTAGGTGCAGTAATGGAATTTCAAATAGCTATTAATGCAGTTACTGCTTTGGTAGTAGGTTTTTTAGGTCTACCAGGGATAGTGTTATTAATAGTTACAATACTATTAATAGGAGCAATATAACATCATCAAAACTCAGATTAAATTCAGGTTAACTATTAAATATTGCTCTTTTCTTATTCTTCTGTTATACTCATTTTTTGAAGGGTGTTATAATTTATAAAGCACCAAAATAGCAGCCATGGCATCTGTTATAATACGTTATGCTGTTTGTTGTGTAACAGATAAAAGCTGCGATAACAGTATGGACAAGCATTAGGGGTGAATTTTTTTGAAAATAGTAGAGGCATTTGCTGGCGAATATGCCAGCGGTAAAAGTGAAAATGCTATCAACAGAGCCTTAATGCTTAACAAATTAGGCCGAGAAGTTACATTAGTAGATTTAGATACTGTAGAACCTTTCTATACACTGAGGCCAATTAAAGCAAAACTGGAGCAGCAAGGTCTATCAGTAGTTGCATGGAGTCCAGAAGAGGTAGAAGGTTTAGGAGAAGCCGGTTCTGTAATGAAACCGGAAATGCGTTGGGTGCTAAAAAGAACAGGGGATATAATATTAGATATAGGTTATGGAGTTCATGGTGCAAAAATTTTTAATTTAGTTGAGGGTGCTAAGACAGATATTAATTTGAGAGTTTATGCAGTTATAAATACCTGTCGTCCAATGACTTCTGATGCCAATAAAATAATAGATTACTTACGAGATTTTGGTAGGGTTGACGGTATAGTACACAATACTCATTTGGGAAAGTGGACCGATATAAATACTGTTTTACAAGGGAAAAAGCAGATTGATATAGTTGCTAATAAATTGAATATACCTATTATTTCCACATCAGTAGAAAAGAATTTGGCAGGTAAGTTACAACAAACAGAGATAGATCATGAAATTTGGCCTATAGAAAAGTATATGGATGTAAACAGTATGTGGTAAAAATGCAGTTTGTTAAAGTAAACTGCTCAAAACTAATATATAAGGAGTGACCGTTTTGAAAAAAGAAATGAAAACTATGGATGGTAACACAGCAGCTTCATATGTTTCGTATGCTTTGACAGATGTTGCGGCCATATACCCGATAACACCTTCCTCGGATATGGCTGAAAAAGTCGATGAGTGGAGTGCTTATGGTAAAAAGAATATTTTTGATCAAGAAGTGTTAGTTACTGAACTACAGTCTGAAGCAGGGGCTGCCGGAGCAGTTCACGGCTCTCTGGCCGCTGGAGCTTTGACTACTACCTACACTGCTTCACAAGGCCTTTTATTGATGGTGCCTAACATGTACAAAATAGCTGGTGAGCTATTACCGGGTGTCTTTCACGTCAGTGCCCGTGCTCTATCAGCTCATGCATTATCGATTTTTGGTGACCATCAAGATGTTATGGCAGCTAGGCAGACGGGATTTGCATTTTTAGCTTCAGGAAGTGTTCAAGAGGTTATGGATTTGGGGGGAATAGCTCATTTAGCATCAATTAAATCAAGAATACCTTTTGTACACTTTTTTGACGGTTTCAGAACTTCACATGAAGTTCAAAAAGTCGAAACATTGGATTATAAAGTGCTGCAAGACCTTTTAGATGAAGAAGCGCTAAAAGAGTTTAGAAACAGAGCTTTAAACCCTGAAACTCCTGTATTAAGAGGTTCAGCCCAAAACCCTGATATTTACTTCCAAGCTAGGGAATCAGTCAATCCGTTTTACGATCAGGTACCTGATATTGTTGCGGATTATATGAAAGAGATTAGTGCTGTAACTGGTCGAGATTATAAACCATTTAACTATTATGGTGCAGACAATCCTGATAGAGTGATTGTGGCAATGGGCTCAGTGACAGAAGCTTTGGAAGAAACTGTGGATTACTTAAACGCTAGAGGAGAAAGAGTAGGTATTATCAAGGTACGTTTATACAGACCATTCTCTGAAAAGTACTTTTTCGATGTACTACCAGACTCAGTAGAAAAGATTGCCGTATTAGATCGAACCAAAGAACCGGGTGCTTTAGGTGAACCACTATATGAAGATGTCCGTACATTATTTCATGATAAATCGGGAGCTCCGCTAGTAGTTGGTGGAAGATACGGCTTGGGTTCCAAGGATACTAATCCATCCCATTTGAAAACTGTTTTTGACAATTTAAAACAAGATCAGCCTAGAGACGGATTTACAGTGGGAATAGAAGATGATGTTACCCAAACTAGCCTACCGGTAAAAGAAAATATCAATACTAGTGATGATAGCATAACTCGCTGTAAGTTCTGGGGCTTTGGTTCCGATGGTACTGTAGGGGCCAATAAAGAAGCTATCAAAATTATCGGTGATAAAACCGATATGTATGCCCAGGGTTATTTCTCTTACGATTCGAAAAAATCCGGCGGGGTAACAGTCTCTCACTTGCGTTTCGGGGAAAACCCTATAAGATCTACCTATCTGATTGATGAGGCTGATTATGTGGCCTGTCATAAAGAAACTTATGTACACCAATTTGATATATTAGAAGGTTTGAAGCCTGGAGGCACATTCTTATTGAACTGTACCTTGTCAGTTGATGAATTGGAAGAAAAACTACCTGCTAGTATGAAAAAATACCTGGCTGAAAACGATATAGACTTTTACATTATTAATGCCGTAGACATTGCTGAACAGATTGGACTAGGTGGCCGCATTAATATGGTTATGCAATCAGCGTTCTTTAAGTTGGCTGAAGTAATTCCTTACGAAGATGCAGTTAAATACATGAAAGACGCAATTCAAGATGCTTATGGTAAAAAAGGCGAAAAAATCGTCAAGATGAATTGGGAAGCAGTTGACAAAGCAGCTGAAGCATTGACAAAAGTAGAAGTTCCTGAACACTGGAAACAAGCTCAAGAACCTGGAGAAGCGGCTGCAGACTGGGATGCTCCTGAATTTGTTAAAAATGTGGCTGATCCAATGAATAAGCATAAAGGAAATGAGTTACCTGTTAGTGCATTTAAGGACAGAGAAGATGGCACCTTACCACAAGGTACTTCAGCTTATGAAAAGAGAGCTATTGCTGTAAAAGTGCCTGAATGGCAGATTGAGCACTGTATTCAGTGTAATCAGTGTTCTATGGTTTGCCCTCATGCTGCTATTCGTCCATTTTTATTGGATGAGGAAGAATTGGCGAATGCACCGGAAGATTTTGAAACTAAAGATGCCATGGGTAAACCCTTGAAAGGATTAAAATATCGTATTCAAGTAAGCCCATTAGATTGTGCTGGATGTGGCAATTGCGCCGATGTTTGTCCTGCTAAAGAAGATGCATTGGTTATGAAAAATATGGAAGAACAAGCTGAACTGCAAAAGCATAATTGGGAATATGCTGTCAATGAAGTTACTATTAAAGACAACTATATGAACACTACTAATCTGAAAGGCAGTCAATTCGCACAGCCATTACTAGAGTTCTCTGGAGCTTGTGCCGGTTGTGGGGAAACACCTTATGCCAAATTGGTTACTCAATTGTTTGGTGATCGCATGCTGATTGCCAACGCTACAGGTTGTTCTTCCATCTGGGGAGGTTCTGCTCCTAGTACACCGTTCTGTACAGATAAAAATGGACGAGGTCCTGCCTGGGCAAGTTCACTATTTGAGGACAATGCTGAGTATGCTTATGGCATGTTATTAGCTGATAAAAAGATCAGAGAAAAACTAGAAATGCTGATTAGAGAAGCTGTAGAAAAAGATATTTCCGAAGAGTTAAAACAGGCATTCAATAAGTGGCTGGAAAATAAAGATGATGGATCAGGATCTAGAGAGGTCGCTGATGAAATTATGCCTTTACTGGAAAAAGAAGACGATCCGGTAGTTCAAGAAATAGCAAATCGTCAGCACTATCTGGTGAAAAGGTCTCACTGGGCATTTGGTGGTGACGGTTGGGCTTACGATATCGGCTATGGTGGTTTAGATCATGTACTATCTACGGGAGAAGATATTAATGTACTAGTTTTTGATACAGAAGTTTATTCCAATACCGGAGGGCAATCTTCCAAAGCTACTCCGATGTCTGCTATTGCTAAATTTGCAGCATCAGGTAAAGATACTAAGAAAAAAGATCTAGGCCTAATGCAGTCAGTATATGGCCATATCTATATAGCACAGATAGCCATGGGAGCAAGTATGAATCAAACTATGAAAGCCATTGCCGAAGCAGAGGCATATCCTGGACCCTCACTTATTATAGCCTACTCTCCCTGTGTTGCTCACGGTATTAAAGCCGGAATGGGAGAAGCTATGGATGAAATGAAACGAGCAGTTGAATCGGGTTACTGGCATCTGTGGAGATATAATCCAGAGTTAGCGGAAGAAGATAAAAATCCTTTTGTGTTGGATTCTAAAGAACCGACAGAATCTTTTAGAGACTTCCTAATGGGAGAGGCAAGATACGCAACTCTGATGAAAGAGTTCCCGGAATTGGCGGAGAAATTGTTTGACAAATTAGAACAAGATGCTAAAGAAAAGCGTGAAACTTACGAGAAAATGGCAGAACAGAAGCTGTTTTAAATAAATTAGAAAACCAAACTCAATATAGGAAGTAAATGTTATTAGTAAGATTTGTAGAAATAAAATTAACAGAGTAACTACCTTTTAAGCATTGAAATAACAACTGGCAGGGGCACTGGCTTTATTAGCGGTATACCCCTGCCAGATTACTATATTGGATTAGCAATACTTATTAACGGGAGGTGGCTTTTTTGACCAATAAACCCATCAAGGGAGAACAGAAATTTTTTATGACTGGCAATGAGGTTGTAGCTTGGGGTGCTCTGGCGGCTGAAGCTGATATAATGTACGGTTATCCTATCACACCACAAAATGAGATTATGCATTATTGGACAAGATTAGCTCCACAATATGATAAAAACTTCTTGCAAACTGAGGACGAAATTTCAGCAGGGTTCACTACATTGGGGGGAGCTTTAGCTGGTAAAAAAGCTTTTTCTGCTACTGCTGGTCCTGGTAATACTTTATTTCAGGAACCCATGTCTATGGCAGAAATGATGAGAATTCCCACAGTAATGGCTATAACTCAACGTGGTGGTCCTTCAACGGCTACTGTCATCTATTCTCAACAGGAAGTGAATATGACCTCTTATGGCGGAAATGGAGAGGGATTTAGAATTGTGTACTCTACTGCCACACATCAAGAGCTATTTGATTATACGATCAAAGCTTTTAACAGTGCCTGGAAATATCGTTTCCCGTCCTTTATTTTAGGTGACGGATACCAAGCTAAGATGCGAGAACCATTGACTATGTATGACCCTGAAGAGAAGGGTATTGAATTGGTTTCTCCAGAGTCCAGTGTAGGAATGGCAGGAGTCCCTGGTGTTGACAGGGGTGTGGCTCATTTGCGAAACACTTATAATACTGAAGATGAGCTATACGAAGTAGTTATGGATTTGGCAAAAGCTTTTGAGCAGATAGCCCCAGAGCTAGTAGAACATGAAAAGTATAAATGCGATGATGCCGATATAATTTTATTAGGTCATGGAGTTGTGTACAGAGCTTGTGTAGCTGCAGCAGACTTGCTAAGAGAACACGGTATAAAAGTAGGTGTATTTAGACCTATTACAC
>CAZKUS010000110.1:0-6782 GCA_964556025.1 uncultured Clostridia bacterium
TATCATCACCTGTTAAAAGAGTCTAAATGTATTTTATACTTTATTTTGTAATTGATCAATATACTGACAGATGTATCTATTAACATTCAACTTTAACACAAGCCTATTTAAAAATATAATAAAAAAACTAAAATATAATGAAAACAATTGACAAAAGTTAGTATATCGTATAAGATTATACATGAAGATGAAAATCATTCTCAAAGGATTACTTAAAATTAATATTCATAAATATATTTATGAATAAGCTGTTTAAGGAGTGATATATTATGGCCGTTAATTTAAGTGAAGTAGCTCCTAGTGAAATTTTAGGTAGCGAAGATATGGTAGTGGAAAAACTTATGACTGATTTGAAAAAGGGAGAACAGGGAGTTATCTTAAATGCACCTAATAATACGTTGCTCGCTTCTTTGGGGCTAAGACAAGGTAAAACTGTATTGGTAAAAGCAAAACAAGTTCTAAATGGTCCATTGATTTGCTCTGTGGATGGGAGAAATGTTGCACTGAGCCAGGATATAGCTGCCGATGTAGTAGTATCTTGCCGTTAATCGGCATTTTATTTTACTCTTGTTTGAGAATGATTCTCAATTACTGTGGGACAGTAATTGAGATTTATTGAGACTTCAAACCGGTATGGAGGTTTTAGTAATGAAAAGTTTATTTGCTTCTTGTGAAAAAATTGGATGTAATTTTTATCCCGCCTTTGCTATATATACCAGGTTGTACAGAGATGTAGTAAAAAGAGAAGTGGACTTGGCTAATGTAACACAAGATGATATAGTATTAAATGTTGGCTGTGGAGCTATCCCTTTTACTGCTGTCCATGTTGCTCAATTGACAGGGGCAAAAGTTATAGCCATGGATAGGGATGAGCTAGCAGTACAAAAAGCAAAAAAATCCCTTCATAAATTTCAGTTGGATGATAATATCGAAATACATTGTGGTGACGGTGCTGACAGTATACCATTTAAGTTTGATGCAGCCATAGTTGCTTTACAAGTAGGAGAAAAACCTAACATACTTGCTAATTTAAAACAGTCGGCACGCCCTGGCGCTAGATTAATCTTCCGACAACCTGCGGAAAAATATCAAGAAGAATATGGTGTACTTCCTAACAATGTCAGAGCAGATTGGAAAGTGGAGCAGACCATGCAAACTTTTGAACATTCGTATCTTTATCAGATACCTCAATGGGGTTGATAACTGATGAAAAAACCACTGTTATTAATATTAGGGGTTTGCCTGATCACAGTAATAGTAATATTTCTAGGTTGGGAAGAAATAGTTTCTTCCATGAGTATGATGACGGTTTCGGAAATGGTGCTAATGGCACTATTACAGTTGGCTACACTATTGATGACTGCTTTTATTTGGTACAGTTTGCTCAAACAAAAGACTGACAGTATTAGCTTTCCTCGCGTGTTCAGTATTAATCTCTCGGGTAAATTTGTCGAAAGTGTTACTCCTTCTGTAAAAATTGGAGGAGAGTCCTTGAAAATGTATCTTATGAGAAAACACTCTGGATTACCTTATGATGTACTGTTAGCTGTGACTGTAGTGAGTAAATTTTACTCATTGTTGCCATTTTTATTGATCAGCGTAGTAACTTTGGCCTTTGCAGTGTTTAGTTTTAATTTGCCAGCTTTTGTTTACATGGCTTTACTAGGTCTGGCGATTTTTTTTGGTTTATTTGCTTTGTTCTTTAATTATGGATCGAGCTCTAAAAAATTGGCTGGTGTCTTACAGCATATTGGTATTTACGATTTAGATTGGTTCATCAGAATTCGTGAAAAAGTAAACCGTATTCATAAATTTATTTTAAATGCTTCAGAAAGCTCACGGAATCTGATTACTACTCCGGGTATTAAAAGTTTGTTATACACTACTGCCACTTTAGTGTGGGTCATGTATCCTGTGAAGGTATTGTTAGTAGCTCATATGATGGGCTATAATTTAAACTTGTCTGTGGTAATAGTTGCGACTTATACCGCATACCTTGTCAGTATGATACCTTTATTGCCTGGAGGGTTAGCCACATTTGAAGGCAGTATGGCTTTTGTTTTAGCAATGGGTAGTATCACTGCTCCTAAAGCTTTTTCCATTGCTTTGATGACTAGGATGTTTACTTTTTGGTTTCCTCTATTACTATCAGCATTAATAACAATTTTATTTATACCTATACATGAATGGCGTGGAAATACTAGTAGTCAATAACCATAGGTGGTGATATATAGTGGCAACATCACATGATAAAGAAAATATTTTACTGATCGGTCCCCCTAATGTAGGAAAGAGTGTTATTTTCAGCAATCTTACGGGTTTAAATATTAGTATCGCAAATTATGTGGGGACTACGGTTGAGTACACAGCGGGAGAGATTGAATTATCAGGTGAAAAAGTTAATTTAATAGATGTCCCTGGGACTTATACCTTAGAAGCCACCAATGATGCTGAACGGGTGGCAGTTAACATGTTAAAAGGGGAGATAGAGCAAGGGTCAGCTCAACATTGTCATAGTGATCAAGGCATAGAAGATGTTTCCGTAGACAAAAAACCAGGAGCGGTTATCTGTGTTTTGGATGCATTCAATCTTGAAAGCAGCATCCACCTCCTACTTCAAGTTCTTCAATATGATATTCCCACTATAGCTGTGTTAAATCGTCTGGACCTGATGGAAGAAAAAGGGGAAACTATAGATTTGGACGAGCTGTCCGAAGAAATATCAGTACCGGTAGTTCCCTGTGTTGCTGTTGAAAATAAAGGTATGGATGAAATAAAACAAGTGCTAGCAGGTGCTGTAGAAATTGGAGCTGGTAGTGAAACTTCAATACAAGAAAAAAAGCAGTACACTGCTCCCTGGGTTCATAATTACGAAAATCTCTGGCAACTATCTGAACGAATAACTAAAAAAGTAAAACAAAGTAGTTATACTCACAAACAATCTAAACGTGAAATATGGGGAGAGAAGCTGATGAGACCGTGGCCCGGTCTGCCTTTGGCAATTTTGATTCTCGGTTTGGTATTTGGAATTGTAGTAGGTGCGGGGATGGGGATTCGCCAGTATCTACTTCTTCCTGTATTTCGCGATTTAATTATACCAGCCGTTGAATTGGCAGTTGTAAGTGTGGTTCCGGAAGGTTTAGTCCAAAATGTACTGATAGGTGAGTACGGATTTATGGTAAAAGGTCTGGAGTGGCCCTTTACTTTGGTATTACCTTACGTGATTTCATTTTATACTGCTTTGAGTTTAATGGAAGACAGTGGGTACCTACCCCGTTTAGGTGGTTTGCTAGATGGCATTTTAAACAAGTTTGGACTACCGGGATCTAGCGTAGTTCCTTTGTTGTTGGGATATGGATGTGGCATACCAGCAATCATGTCTACTAGATCACTAAATACTCATAAAGAAAGATTGACTGTAAGTACTTTAGTGTGTATAGCCATACCCTGTGTGGCTCAATCCGGTGCTTTTATATCTCTATTGGCAGAGCGCTCCATATTTGCATTGATTGCTGTATTTTTATTTTCTATTGTTGTGATTTTTATAGCTGGAGTTGTTTTGGACAAAGTATTAAAAGGTGCTAGGCCTTACACAATTATGGAGATACCAGAATTATTATTTCCTAGAAAAAATGTGGTCCTAAAAAAAGTGTGGTTACGAATTAAAAACTACATTTTCGAAGGTGCACTACCAATGATTGCCATAATTGGTGTGGCGGCACTGTTTTATGAAAGTGGAGTTATGTCAGTTGTAGGTGATATGCTAAGTCCCTTAGTAGTGTCTTGGCTTCATTTACCAGCAGAAGCTTCTACTCCCTTAGTATTGGGAGTGTTTAGGCGTGAATTGACAGTTATTCCACTGATCGAAATGGATCTAACTACATTACAGCTGTTCACTGGAGCGGTAGTAGGGCTTTTTTATGTACCATGTGTCGCAATCATAGCTTCTCTGGCCCGAGAGTTTAATATAAAAACAGCTATTTTTATTTTGCTGTTAACTGCTTTTCTTGCATTCTTTGTTGGTGGATTGATAGCTCAAGTTGGCGGAATTATACTGTAGTTCCTATTTAATCAGTTGTGTACTGATTTGTACTATTATCTTGATAGACTGCACTAAAAGGTGTCAGTCTATTTTTTTTACGACAGATTTGTCGAAATATTCATTAGAATAAAGGGATAATAGCTATTTTTATCGAATAGTTCATTTAACAGCTTTTCCCACATGGATCAGTTAAAGTTTATTGCCATCAACAACAGAGAGTATAACAGCTATCTCCACATAAGTTTGCCGGTTGTTGTGCAGGGCGAATGGGAAAAGCTACTTACTCAATAAGGGGTGATAATTTGGATCAAAAACAAGTAACTAATCAAGCTTTGACCGGAAATGAAAGTATAGCCCGTGGTTTTTATGAAGCTGGTGGATTTATTGCAGCAAGTTATCCCGGTTCCCCTACAGTAGAACTATTGGAAGCCGTAAAACAATACGATCGAGTTGTAGCGGAATGGTCTCCAAATGAAAAAGTGGCTTTAGAAGTTGCTATGGGAGGATCTATGGCGGGTTCAAGAGCAATGGTTTCCATGAAGCATGTTGGAGTTAATATAGCCTTAGACCCTTTAATGACATTTACCCAAACCCGGATATCAGGCGGTTTTGTGTTAATGGTGGGTGATGACCCTGGCATGAAAAGCTCTCAAAATGAACAGGACAGCAGGGTATTAGCTCGGTTTGCTAATATGCCTGTACTAATGCCTTCTTCTAGTCAAGAAGCTAAACAATACACAAAAAGAGCTTTTGAGCTCAGTGAAGAATTTGAAACTCCGGTTATGTTATATATGACTAGTAGACAGTGCCACAGCCGCGGTAAAGTTTCCTTAGAGCAGCCTAAAGAAATAGAAATAGCTGGATATGAACCCGATATAGCCAATCATGCTATGATCCCTCCTTATACACATCCAAAACAGTACGAAATGGAGCACCGTATAGAACGGTTAACTGATTATGCCAATAACAATGATTTAAATCGAATTGAAGAATTAAAAACGGCAGATACATTAGTTGTTACCTCTGGCCTTATGTATCAGCATTTAAAGGAGTTAAACCCTGATGTAAGTATCTTAAAATTGGGAATGGCATATCCACTACCTATAAAATTAATTTCTGAATTAGCTGATAAATATGACCGAATTTTAGTAATAGAAGAGTTGATGCCAGTTATAGAACAGGAACTTATTAATAATGGAATTGAATGTTATGGCAAAACACACTTCCCTTTTACAGGAGAACTGTTAATTTCAGATATTCAAATGGGGTTAGAGCAAGCTGGTGTAAAAATCCCAGAAGAATATGGTGTAAAAGGAATAACTGCGAGAAAAGAAGAAATGGAAGATCAAGATCATGGTCCGGCAGAAAGACCGCCAATTATGTGTGCCGGTTGTCCGCACAGACCGGTATTTGATTTACTCAAAAAACAGCGACTTAGAGTGGTAGGAGATATCGGTTGTTATTCCTTGGGACTGCTGCCACCTTTTGAAGTGTCAAAAGTAAACATCAGTATGGGAGCTGGCTTAGGTATAGTTAAGGGAATGAGAAAAGCAATGGATAGAACTTATCAGACAGAACCGTTGGTAGCTTTAATTGGTGATGGAACATTTTATCACTCAGGTCTTTCTGGTATAGCTAATTTGGCAAAAAATAGTGATAAAGCTGATAATATTACTGTTCTAGTTCTGGACAACTCTACTACAGCTATGACAGGAGGTCAAGAAACCCCTAGTACTGCTCGCCAAACTGGTGAATCGGAAAATAATCTAGATATTGAACAAGTACTTACTTCTTTAGGATTTGACAGAATTACCAAAGTAGATCAGTTCGATTACCAGACTACCAAACAAGTTATTGAACAGGAAACTGAATTTCAAGGTTTATCTGCTGTAATAACAACTAGACCGTGTGCTTTGAAATTCAGAGTAAAAGAACCGAATTTCTATGTTAATCCAAATGTCTGCATTGGTTGTAGAAATTGTGTTAAAACGAATTGTCCCCCGATAAAAATGGCTGAGTACCCCAAACAAGATAAATTAAAGTCTTTTATTGACCCAGATGCTTGTGTAGGGTGTAGTGTCTGTTCACAGGTTTGTCCTGTAGGGGCTATTAAGCGAGTTAAAGGAGGGGAGCATTATGACAAGTAATAGTGATGTGACTAATATCATTCTCTGTGGAGTAGGTGGACAAGGATTGGTGCTCACAACTAAAGTCATAGCTGAAGCGGCAATGAATGCAGACTATGACTTTAAAACAACTGATGTGATAGGTTTAGCGCAAAGAGGAGGGAAAGTTTGGGGATCTATAAAAATTTCTCCCAATCATGTACATTCCCCCAATATTCCCGAAGGTGAATGTCATTATATGATTGCAACAGAGCCTTTGGAAGCGCTTAGATGGTTAAATATTATGTCACCTTCTAATCCCAAAGGGCATATATTTTTAAATACTAACAAAATATACCCTACACCGATACTGCTTGAAAAAAGGTCATACCCAGATAACTATCAAGATATGCTTACAGAAAAATGTCAGGTAACTGCTATAAACGCTTTTCAAAAAGCCAAAGAATTTGGTACCGAAAAATTGGCCAATACTTTATTGGTCGGCATGCTTGCTTCAGAACTACCACTACCTAAAGACGCATGGTTAACTGCTTTAAGAGCTAATGTGCCCAGTAAGTACCTGTCTCACAATGAACTGGGGTTTGAGTTTGGATACAATTATGTTTAGAACAAAT
>CAZKUS010000111.1:0-1435 GCA_964556025.1 uncultured Clostridia bacterium
TATCCTAGTATGGCAGTAGCAACGTGCACAGTCAGCCAATAACTCTGTAAAGCCGGCATAGGAGGGGTTATTTCACTGGGTAATGTAGATGCGTACACCATCATTAAAAAAGCTAATGGCACTACAAAAGTTCCGACTCCTCTATATTTAAACTGATATTTGTATTCAACGAACAGATAACACAGCATAATTCCCCAAGCAAACCAAGTGGCAAATTCAAATTGATTGTGCATGGTTACTCTACCTGCATTAATAGTCCTCACTAGTATGGAAACAGTGTGTAAACATAGACCTACTAAGCCTAACAATGTGGCCAAATTACCTGTATAGCCTTCTCGCTTAAAGTACCAATAAGTTATCACGTATAGAAGTGTTGCAGCTAAATAAAATGCCAGGGTTATATCAAAAAACAAATTTTCAACAGTTACTAGCTGTTCTTCACCCATATTATTCACCATCCTTTGATAATTTCAATGGTTGTTACTATTCTTGAGTATTTTCTTTTTCATCTAACTCATTAGAGATAAGTTCTATAAACTCTCTTTTAAAACCTTGTGTATCTTTCAATCCTCTACCAGCTACAATGAAGGTTGTTTCATCGGTACTAATATCAGTCACCCTTGCCCATACTCGTTTAGGATACAAATAAAATGACATAATTAGTCCAGCTACCATCAAAAAACTTCCGAAAAAGAAAATCGGAATTCCTGGATCCCTAACTACTGCTATCCCTGTAAACTGTTCATAATCAGTAAACTGCAGTTCCAAACCTTCATACTCTACAGTTTCTTCTGGCTCTGTTACATTCATATCCACAACTTCATCACCTTCATATATCATCCATATAAAATGAGGATTATTAGGTTTAGGTGATTTATTCATAGGACCATCTGGTCCTAGTTCATAATCTGGGAAAAATGAGTGCATATAAACCGTTACAGGACCTAAAACATTGAAAGAAGTCTCCTCATACATTTTCACCTTCTCAGTAACTCCTGTTTCCTGATTCTCAATTTCTAGATCCCCCGACCAACCGTAATCGGATTGATAAAAGTTGATTCCTTCATACCTAAGTGGTTGATTGACATAGATCTGTTCCTGATGGGTTTCTCTACCATTTTCCATTACAGTCAAAGTACTATAATATTGTTCTACAGACTTGTCATCTCGATATTCAATCTCAAAATCATCTACTCGTAAATCAAAATCCGCTTGTTCAACTTCCATTCTATCACCGGGTTCACCATGAATATGATCTTCAAACCCAGCCAAATTACCGTAAGCAAAGCCCACGATTAAAATAACTATACTTAAATGTGTTAAAAAAGAACCAAAATAACCTAATCGGCCGCGTTCAGCAAAGATAACGGGAGCTTCGTTATCAGGATCTGTTAGCACTTCTACTCGATACTTATTACTTCTTAAACGTTCAGCT
>CAZKUS010000111.1:1535-6763 GCA_964556025.1 uncultured Clostridia bacterium
ATCAGGATCTGTTAGCACTTCTACTCGATACTTATTACTTCTTAAACGTTCAGCTAGTTTATCAGTAGCATCGGTAACAGACATATGATATGTTAGCTCAGATGTGTTTTCATATTTCTCCAATTTATCTTTAGCTATCAATTTATTAGGGCGCAAAGCCCTCTGATATATACCAGGAAGCCTATTCAGACTACAAAAAAATAAATTGGCACACAAAAGAACCATTAAGGCTATATACCACCATGTTTCAAAAAGGTTGTCCATACCAGTAGTTAAAATAATCTCACCTAGTACATCACCATATTGTTGATAGTAGTGTTCTGTGTGCTCCTCCTGGGGAATAAGAGTACCCGGGATTGATAATACAGCGATCAAAATCAATAAAATTATTCCTGTTGTCATTGAACCAAGTTTTTTTAGAATTTTTCGCATCACACTCACATTAGTTGTAGGTTCTCCATTAAATTTATCGTTTTTTGAATTATTGTCATTATTCATTGCAGTCATATCTGCACCTCCTGCGAGTCAGATCGATAATCCGTTCACGAGGACATTATACTACAAAAATTCTATCTGATAAATATCAACTAATAATTCTTATAAAAAATCGGCTTAATCGCTAATTTTAAGCTATCTCTCAACATCTAGTTGACAAATTTAAGGAAAAGTTATATATTTTCCAACATCACTAATTATAGATAATTTCACAGGGTCTTGAAGTATCAAGTCAATCTAATTTAGGTTAAGGGAGTGACATTATGAATAAGGATTTATATGACCAAATAACAACCGAAGTTGATAATTTAAAGGTAGACTTAAAACAACTTGCTGATTACCTATTTGTAAACCCGGAACTAGGTCATCAAGAATTTAAAGCTGCAGATAAAATCACCAAATTACTCGCACAAGAAGGGTTTCAAGTAGAAACCGGTACGGCAGAGTTGGACACAGCTTTTAAAGCTCGCTTCGCAACTTCAGAAAACAATCAAGGGCCGACCATAGGATTTTTGGCAGAATACGATGCTCTACCAGAAGGGCACTCTTGTGGTCACAACTTGATTGCAGCCATGTCTGTAGGAGCAGCCATAGCTTTAAAAAGATGTGGTGATAAATTTCAAGGAAATATTGAGATATACGGTACACCAGCTGAAGAGACCGATGGTGGAAAAGTGATTATGACAGAAAAAGGTGTTTTCGATCACTTAGATGCTGCTTTTATTGCTCACCCTGGCGACAAAAACACTATTTTAGAGTCATCCTTAGCTATGGATGCTATTGAATTTATTTTTCACGGAAAATCAGCTCACGCTGCTGCAGCTCCTCATGAAGGTGTAAATGCCCTAGATGCTGTGATCAACTTTTTCAATAATATCAATGCTCTTAGACAACAGTTAACTGAAGATATTAAAATCCACGGTATAATAGCAGAAGGTGGAACAGCACCTAATATAATTCCTAGTAAAACTGTAGCTAAATTTTACATTAGGGCAAAACAGAGAGAACATTTAAATAAAGTAATATATCGAGTTATGGACTGTGCCAAAGGAGCGGCTACTGCCACCGGTTGCAGTTTTGAACACGACTACTTTGAACTATCATTTGACAATATGGTGACAAATCAAGTTTTAGCTAATTTATTCGAACAAAAAATCAAAGACCTTGGAGCAGATTTCCACGATTCAGGCAGCAATATGGGATCTACTGATATGGGAAATGTCAGTCACATAGCTCCAGCTATTCACCCTTTTATAGCTATAAGCTCCCATGAAATTACTGCACATACTGAAGAGTTTAAAGTAGCTGCAGGTTCTGAACAAGGAAAACGTGGAATGGTTTTAGGGGCAAAATCATTAGCTCTAACAGCAGCAGATTTATTTACCAAAACAGAATTAATTCAAAAAGTTAAATCAGAGTTTTCCAAATCGGGGTGATTAGATGAACACAGAGTTTTGGAAAGGGGTGACTAAAGCGTCCCCTATTGTAATGGGATATTTGCCTATAGGCTTTGCATATGGAGTCTTAGCCAGAGAGATTGGATTTAGTATGATGGAGCTTGCCTTGATGAGTTTACTAGTCTATGCCGGCTCTTCTCAATTCATAGCTGTGGGTATGTTAGGGAGTGGTGCCGCTCCACTCGGTATAATTATAACCACATTTTTGGTTAATTTACGACATTTGTTAATGAGTGCTTCTTTAGCTCCTTACTTTAAACAGTTTTCTAGAAAATTACTACCAGTCCTGTCATTTGGAATTACAGATGAAACTTTCGCCGTTAACTCAACAGAAATCAAAAAAAACAAACCTGCTCAGGAATTTGTGCTAGGACTTCATCTTACTTCACATCTATCATGGATATTGGCAGGGTTATTGGGAGGACTATTTTACCAAGTTATTTCAGATACCGAAGCTTTAGGATTAGATTTTGTCTTATATGCCATGTTCATTTTCTTACTGATTATTCAAGTAAATGGTTGGCGTGATGTAATAGTAGCAACCATAGCGGGTTTGATCTCTCTTACCTTTGCAGGTCTGTTTCCCGATATCAATTGGCATATTATCATTGCCACAGTGTTTGGTGCTACCATAGGAGTGTTGTTAACATGGAAATGGAAATAATAATTATAATACTGGGAATGGCAGTAGTAACTTATATCCCTCGATATTTACCTATTATGATTTTAACCAAATTTGACCTATCGCCCAAGATTAAAACTTGGTTAAGTTATGTGCCGGTGGCTGTACTTTCAGCACTGCTTTTCCCCGGAGTACTATTATCAGACCAAGGTAATATTGACATCTCTTGGAATAATCACTTTTTAATGGCCTCCATCCCCTGTATTTTAGTTGCTATTAAATTTAAAAGTATGGTAGTTACAATTATCACCGGTATGGCAGCTGTATTTCTATTGAGTCAGTTCATCTAAATTCACAGATAACTATTTTAGGCGCTGTTATATTTGACAGGAGGTATAATTTATGACTTTGATTTTTGGACATAGAGGGGCTCCAAATCTAGCTCCTGAAAACACTCTGTGTTCTTTCCACAGAGCCCTAGAAAGCGGTGCTGACGGAATTGAATTAGATGTACAGTTATCACAAGATGGTGTCCCTATTATAATTCACGACCACGAATTGCAGAGAACAACTAACGGGAGTGGACCTGTAAATAAAAAAAATTTACATGAATTACAAAAATTAAATGCTAGTAGGTGTCTTCCTAAAAATAAAAGCAAAAATTATATTCCTAGCTTAATAGAAGTTTTAGAATCTTTCTATAAATTTAAGCCTTGGTTAAATTTAGAATTAAAATTATCTCCTGGCGATAACCAGGAGATAGTAAACAGGGGAATACAACAGATAATTTCACATATTATGGAATTTCCGCAGTGGAAAAATATTATCATATCTTCTTTTAACTGGAGCCATTTATCTTTCTGTAAACAAATCGCTCCGGATATAAAACTCGGTTTACTGGTTAACTCGCACAGACAAATAACTCAAGCTGAAAAGCGAGCTAACAGTTTAAAATTTTATTCCCTTCACCCTCATTACAGTCTGACTATCACTTACTTTCAAATCAATAGATTAACGGAAGAGTCATGCGAAAAGGCAAAACTGATCCCTTGGACAGTAAATGATCCCGAAATTTTGCATAAATTGTCAGATAGCCAAAACCCTCCATGGGGAATAATCACCGATTATCCCGAACACTTTAAGTCAAAAAACTAGTACAGTTTTTAAATAGAACTGATTTTAGGTATAATACTCAATATACTAGAAGCAATCAAGAGCGATTATCGCCCACAAAAACTCGCACATCGCCTTCTCTTCGAGTTAGCTTATTTCTATCAAAATACTCCAGTACCGGAAGTGCGTATTTTCTAGAGGTGTTTAACATATCTCGCCACTGACCAATAGTCAGATGCTCTTGTTCATTAAAATGATCTCTTATCTTTTTCTCTGCTAATTGTAAATTGTTTTTTGATAAATACAAGTCTTGGGTTAACCTGATTAACTCACCTGTCATAACAAGATAATCCAAAAACTCAGGTAGTCCTTCTTCGGAAATGTTTAGTTGCTTTATTAGTTCTGATTTAGTTGGTGGACGGAAACCTTGAGTTTCGAACTGTGTCATAATTTGATCCAGTTGGCTTCTCTGTTCAAAATCAGGTTCCGGCTTAAATTCAGGTAAATGTACAAAATCATCGTAATAGTCAAGTTTCTTGTCTTCTTTCATTCTGTCTAAAATCAAATCTGCTTCCTTGTCATTTATTCCTCTAGATTTTAGCCAACTAAATAATTCTGCTTTCGGTTTCCCTGGCCTCAAAGAATATTCTTTATGAAATGATTCCAATGTATTAATAATCTTATCTTTAATAAGCTGCATTTCTTCGCCATCAAAGGCGTATTCGTTTAAAACTACCAATTTTCTATTATCAGCCAATTCCCCCATGATTTCACTTACCTGTTGACGATCTATCCCACTTTCTTTAACAATGTCATTCAAAGCCAATATTTTGTGTTCACGAACCAATTGATACACTAATTCTCGTGGATCTCCTTGTTCTATGGCTAATAACCGATCCATGACCTGCTTTGAGTTTAATGGCTTTTTATCAGCGCTGTGTTCCAAAATCACTCCACCTCCGATTGTAGTAACCGGAGAATAAGATCGAATAATAAATCTGTCAGATCTGAACACAGCCAGAGATTTTTCCAACCTCAGTTGCGCCAACGCTTTTTCACCAGGCAGTAACTTCTTTTGTCCGTAGAAATAGATTCTAGCAACTGTTTCTCCTGCACCAACATGTAAGTGCACCGGCGAGCCATTTTTTAATTCCCATTCCACACCTTCCAACATAGTTACTCTTACATCACATTTGGTCACATCGGAAAAATAATTCGGTTCTGATAATACATAACCACGCTCCAAATTTTCAGCTGAAACATTAGGAATATTTATGGCTAATCTTTGTCCTGCTTTCCCTAGTTCTACTTCCTGTCCATGAACCTGTAATTGTCTTGCTCTAGTTTTAGTTCTTCCTGGAACTATTTCTAACTGCTGATCTTTTGAAATAGTCCCTGAAAACAGAGTTCCGGTTATCACAGTACCAAAACCTGATATTTTAAAAGCTCTATCTATGGGCATACGAACAGGACCTAATTCATCTTTCGGATCTACATCTGCCAATTTATCATCTATTACAGTTTTCAATTGTGCAATACCT
>CAZKUS010000112.1:0-6716 GCA_964556025.1 uncultured Clostridia bacterium
ATTTAAAGTGAAATTGAAGTTTTATTGCTATCAACAACAAAATATAACAGCGCCTTAACGCAAGACTTACTTATACAATTTACAAACTGTTTTAAAATTATTTATATGAGTGTTTAAATTAGCATGTATGATATAGTCAACAATCAATTATAAGGAGGAATTAAAATGTTTAAGAAAGTATTGGTTTTAGGTGCAGTAGTTGTGCTTAGTTTGACAGCTCTAATCGGTTGTGGAGATGTTGAAGATATGGAAAAAGAAGAAGACATGGAAGTACAAGGAGCAGAAGTAGAAGTACTTTAAGACATATTATTATAGATTAGATATAACAGAATTACGAATTATACAGTTAATTTAAAAGTTAACAAGGTACTTTACCAATATTAAGGCCGCTCTAAGCGGTTTTTTTTTGTCATTTCACAGGTGAATATCCTATAACTTGAATCACTAGCTTTAAATAGGTTAGAAACACTGTTATAATTAAATACAGTATGGATGTAAGTCATATAACAGTCCTTTGGCAAAGTGTCTAGGATGTTGAAATCCTAGACGCTTTGTTTTTTATCAAGGTACTGTTGTATACTACTGTTGATAGCAATAAAACTTCAATTTCGAACAGAATATAGCACCAAATTTAAAAAAATCTTATTGGAAGAAATGCATAGTTAGGAGGTCGAAAAATGAGTGAAAAAGTTTTAGTTACAGGGGCGGGAGGAAAAACAGGACAGGTTGTAGTAACTTCCCTGATTGACCGAGGAGTAGACGTACGAGCATGGGTTAAGAATGAGAAACAAGCCCAGAGAATTAAAAATTTAGGAGTTGAGGACACTTTTATTGGTGATATGGAGAAGCTAGAAGACTACAGTCAAGCTGCAGAAAATATCTCTTCAATCTATCATATATGTCCAAATATGCATCCAAGGGAATTTGAAATCGGAGAAGTAGCTGTTAGAGCGGCTCAAATAGCCAAAATTTCCAGGTTTATATACCACTCTGTTTTACACCCACAAACGGAAAAAATGCCTCATCACTGGAATAAATTGCGGGTTGAAGAATTAATATTAGAGTCTAACTTGAATTATACGATAATTCAACCCGGTGCCTATATGCAGAACATTTTAGGAAATAAAGAAGAGATCAAAAACCAAGGAGTATATAAAGTTCCCTATCCTGAAGACACGGCTATAAGTATGGTGGATATACAAGACATTGCTGAAGTGGTGGCAACTGTTATTACAGAATCAGGACACAATGGTGCCATTTATGAATTAGTGGGATCAGAATCCATAGATCAAATAACGGTTGCTAAAACAATATCTGAAGTTTTAGAAAAAACTGTTCAAGTTGAACAACAGCCTTTGGCACTAATTAAAAAACAGTTTCAAGAAGCCGGATTTGATGACTATAAACAAGACACATTAATAAAAATGTTTACTTACTACAGTTATTATGGTTTACATGGCAATTCCAATGTACTGACTTGGTTATTGGGAAGAACACCTACATCATTTGCAGATTTTGTTGCTAGAGAATTTTAAGAAAGTTTCTTTTCATAAGCTAAATAAGAAAAAAATCTCACTCCCGGAATTATCATTAAAGGGGCGATTAACCAGTAACCATAGGAATTTAAGAAAATAACAATAGCTAAAGCCATACAAGCTATTGCCATACTAGTAGATGCGTTATCATTGACAGGTTGTTTACCTAAAAACAGGCGTTCCATACGGTCTCTTACTTTTAAATAGCAGTCTACATGATAAGTAAGCAATTTCACTGGTACAGGTGCAACTACCAAGTCATCTTTACTTGTGATCTCGGATTCACATTTAGCACATTTTATCATGTTTATCTACTCCTATAAGTTATTTGTTTAAACCAATACAGTTACATTATTAGTTTATCATTTTTCCGAGTTGAGGTCGATATTTGTAGTTAGGTGCGGATATATTTAAATGTTGATAGCTTTACTTTTCATTTTCTTCACCATTGCTTTTATCAATATTAAAGACATGGTTTAGCAGTATATTGAAAATGAAGCCTGATAGCACAGCGAGTACAATTTCATTGGTTAAAATCGTTTCCATAATAGGTGAAAGATCTTCGGCCCATTCTTGTTCTTGAACGTATACCGGAGTTGCTAAAGAGACTATAAATATAGTTCCTATTAACAAGGTATTAGGAGTTGTATCTTCAGAACTTTTGATTAATTTAAAACCAGAATTTACTATACTTCCAGTAATAACTACGAAAGCTCCTCCTATTACTGCATCGGGGATTGCTACAATCATGGCACCGAACTTGGGGATAAGGCCATATAATCCTAAAATTAGAGCTGCAACCTGAACAACAAAACGGCTTGAGATTCTGGTCGTAGAAATTATACCGACATTTTGTGTATAACTGGTTTTCGGCATACTTCCTAAGGAGGCTGCTACTAAAGTACCCAAACCTTCGGAAAAGATGCCTCTATTCATGTGTTTAACTTTATACTTGTGATTTGAAGCAGTACAAACAGCTGCGTAATCTCCAATAGATTCTACTGTAGCAGCTAAATAACCACCTAAGATACCTAGAATAGCGCCTCCTATTAGTGGCCATCCCATTTCACCCCAAGGAGTTCCCCAAGGGAAAAAGGTGGGAATTCTAAACCAAGCTTCTTCTCTGATTAAATTCCAATCTACCAGTCCCAAAAAGCTACTGACGATTAATCCCATGACTATTATACTGATAAAAATTGAACCTCTGGAAACTATTCCACCGAGCATGTTTTTACAATAGACTTGCAAAAAGAAAATAAATACTATAGTTAATATACCTAAAGATGCATTTATCATGGTTCCATCACCGATTACCCACTCAATTGCCAAAAAGCCAAGGGAAATTCCTATAATGGCCACAACCGGTCCGGCTACTGTAACTGGGAAAAACTTGCGCAGTGCCCCAAAGAATCCAAATAAACCTAAAATCATTTGTAATATTGCCCCAAAAGCTACTGCTCCCCACATGGCACCCACACCATAAATCCCACCTATTGAAGCCATGGTGCCAGTGTGTACTGCTGAAGTTCCCTGTATAATAGGCAGTCGGTTCCCTATGGTGGTCATGATCAGAGTGGCTACTGCTGTAGCAAACAAATTCATACTGACAAAAGCTGCATTTTGAGCTGCAGAAAAGCCTATAGCATTACCAACCACTAGTGGTAGTACAAAAGGAGAAGTATCAACTAATGTATGCTGCCAACCGTATAAAATAGTTTCCCACCAACTACTTGGTCTTTCTTCAATTCCAATTGCCGGTTCACTCATTTCGGGTTTTTCTTCCCATACCGG
The DNA here is from genome assembly GCA_964556025.1 of uncultured Clostridia bacterium. GTDB lineage: Bacteria > Bacillota > Natranaerobiia > Natranaerobiales > Natranaerobiaceae > Natranaerobius. Next base: position 3,327 of record CAZKUS010000112.1, read on the forward strand.
GGTTTCTGAAGTGAAATTTTTCTTGACAAAATCGAGCATTTTATCCCCCCCTACTAAGTTTAATTATTGCTACCTTTAACAGCTAAATTCCTGAAATTTGTTTAAAATGAATTTTCAAAAAATTATTTTATGCAATAATTTTCGACATATTTTTACGATTACCTTCACCACTTTAAAATATTAAATATTCGAGAATAACTAAATTTCGATAAAAATAAATCGATAATTAAAACTTATCTGTTACCTGTTGTAGTGGCTTCGATTGCAGGAAATAAGCTAAAGCGAAGCCAGTTAAAAGAATTGATATATCCAATAAAATTATCGGTTCCGTGGATACTCCAGGCCAGATATTAACTATAGATCCTAATAATAAACCAATGATTGCCAAATATGTGGAGCGAAAAAATTCTCGTAATAGATAATTAATTAGTCTTGAAACTAATAAAACACCCAGTACTTTCCCTATAGCTAAGAGCAATAATACCACTCCATGCAGATTGCTTAAAGCAGCAATGTAAGTTGGATACATACCAATCACCATTAATACCATAGTACCGCTAATACCGGGAATAATCATTGTGGCTGTGCTGATAAAACCAGTAAAAAAAATAAGAGGGAACTCGCTTATAACAGGTGAAGTGATAAGCTCTCTTTCATCAGGTTGAAATATAAGTAGTAGAATAGGTATAAAAAAGAACGCTAAGGTGAGCACCACACTTGAAATGTGTAATTTTTTAATGTCCATTTTTTGATATAAGAAAGGGACTGCACCTAAAATTAGGCCAATAAAAAACATTTTCATCTGAGTAGGATGACTTTCCATAATTTGTTCTATACTGCGGGCAAATAAAAACAGTGCAGCTAAGAGTCCAGTTAAAAACGGCAAAAGGAAGTCGGGGTATTGTCGCCAGTTATTATCCCTGCTCACTATACCCTTAAAAGCAGCTATTAACTCATCGTAAATACCGAAAATAATGGCAACCGTTCCACCACTTATGCCGGGTACTAAATTGGCAAGACCTATAAATGCTCCCGAAATACCTATAACAATAGGTTTAATTTTCTTAACAACTTTCATTTTATCACTCCAGGCTTTAAAATTTGGGCTGTTGTACTTAATTATTTTTCTTCAATAATTTCATTGAGAACTTCGGGGTAATCAGTTAATATTCCTTGAACACCCTTATTTAACAGATCAGTCATCAATTCCTCCTGGTTTATTGTCCAGATCATTTGGTAGGTGCCGCTGGCTTCAGCTGCTTTTCTGAACGGATAAGTGAGTACTGGAATGTGATAATATTCATGTGGCACAAATAGAGCATCAAAATCCCAGTCTATCCAGCCAGCTATACCCAAATGTGATAATAAATGAAACTTAATAACTTCACGAGTACCTGCTGCTGAAGAGGCTTCAGGTAGCTTATCACGGAGAAGTTGTACGGTATCAGTGTCAAAACCAGCTAATACAACTCTGTCTTCTGCATCATGTTGACTAACAACCTCGGCTATCTTTTTAGCTGCAGTTTCACCTTCCTGTTTAACATCTAATACTATTGGGGTATCGGGGAATTGTGATAGTACTTCATCTAAAGTAGGAATGTAAACATTATCATCTATTGATTCATGAGCTTCGTTTCTATCTAAACCATAGCTGGCATCTAAATCTTGTGTTTCTTCCAAAGTAAAATCTGCCACTTTACCTTGACCATCTGTGGTTCGATTTACAGTTTCATCGTGTATGGCTACAGGTTCTTTATCTTTGGTGAGCCAGAGATCCAATTCTAAAGCATGAGCATCTTGTTCTAAAGCGCGCTCAAAAGCTAATATAGTGTTTTCCGGATAGTCTCCGGAAGCACCCCTGTGTGCAATATTAGCGGGCTTATCAATCATTTCAAAAAATTTGTCATCAGGTTGAGGAGAAGGAGCAAAGTGTGCTGTCATTATTTGCCCGGCGTTTAACAAAAGAATTAATATTAAAAGCACACCAGCGATTATTAAGGGTTTTTTAGTATATTTCCATTTCAAATTATCACCACCCGTTTGAATTTTTGGCGTTATTATATTAGATTGTCGTTAGTTATAAAATATAACAGCGCTAAAAGCTAAATTTTGATAGTTGGGCTTAGATAGGTTACAATTAAATTATAGATGAAAAGTTAATATTAGCCAATGAAACTTTTTTATCATATGATCTATTAATTGCAGTGTGTAGTGTTATAATTATTCTTTTGGCTCAGTTTAAGTTTTATTGCTATCAACAACAGAATATAATAGCGCTATTTTTTAAGTATTGGTACAAACAAAGATGAAAGAGACTAGAAATTATCCAGAAAGGAGTTGCTTATTATGCAAGAAGCGGAAAAAAGTAATTTGAAACTATTTTTATTTAAGTTTTTGATTATAATAGGGGGATTAGCGGGGCTAGCAATCTTAGGTATCGGCTCAATATTTATTGGAATGACACTTTTATTTTCATTAGCTGATACTGATGCGCCTGAGGAAGACCTGGTCCATGTGATCGAATTAGATGGGCAAATTTTAGAAACAGCCGGTTTTGGAGCAGGGATCTCACCTAGATATGTTAGGGAAAGTTTAGATCAAGCTAAAGCCAATAATGCTGAAGCGGTGGTGTTACGTGTAAATTCTCCGGGAGGAACGGTAGCGGCATCTCAAGAGATAGCTTCAATTATCGATGACTTTGAACTACCTACAGTAATCTCCATGTCTGACTCAGCAACATCAGGGGGGTATTATATTTCCGCTGCAGCTGATAAAATAAAAGCTCATGATACGACAACTACCGGATCAATTGGTGTGATAAGTGTCATATATAATTTAGAGGAACTATATGATACTTTGGGTGTAGAAGTAGAAGTGATTAAATCCGGTGAATATAAAGATATTGGCTATGAAAGCTTAGGAGACGAAGAACGTGAAATAATGCAAAATTTATCAGATGAAATGTATGAACACTTTGTTACTGAAGTAGCTGATTTTCGCGATCTCTCCAAAGATGATGTATATGATATAGCTACAGGGGAAATTATGACCGGAACTAGAGCTTATGAACTGGACTTAGTTGATGGATTAGGAGGGGTTGATGAAGCTGTAGAAAGTGCTGCAGACTTAGCTGGAATTGACGAACCAGAAACTCAATGGTTAGATCCTGAAGGTATTTGGGATGGTTTTATGATACCACTGATTGAACAGACTGGACTATTTGAACATGATATTAGCCCTACTCCTAAAGTAGAGCAAGAACAGCAGAAAAAGCAAACTCCTCAAGAGATACCTGGTGTAGAATTCAGATATCAGGAAGGGAGATAAAAGTTATAAGGAGAATCACAGTCAAATAACAGGAGGTTATTTGCTGATCATACTCATGGAGGA
>CAZKUS010000113.1:0-6639 GCA_964556025.1 uncultured Clostridia bacterium
TAAATTGCTGTAGTTGATAAAAGCTCCACGAATGTATATTTCGGTCTGCTTTCTTAGTTGACTTGACTTTGTTTCGGATACCCGATAGTTTCTCCATGCCTGTTCGCACAGGCGAGGCTTTCTTAATTAACTTCTGTAATATGTTAACTGGAACTTATTTTTATATAAATTTAGGCGCAGTTATAATTTGTTGTTGATAACAATAAATATTAAACTTTAACTGAAAAAAATCATATGGCGATAATGTGCAAAAATTAATAATATTGTGAATATTAATTAGTTATATTATAACATTTTACTATATAATATGCTAGTTGCTTTTAATAGTTTCGCACCTATTTTAATAATTTCACGCCTAAAGGTTAGACTTGTAATTTTCTGGTTTTTACAACTTAATGTAATACTTCAAACCAAAAAAAGAGTGATTTCATTAAATAATGAAATCACTCTTTTCAGTCTAGTAAATTCGTAATCAAAACAAAACAAAATAAAATTTGATTTGACTTCACTGATTGGCTATTTCTACGCTTTTACTGGCGCCAATTCTAGTAGCCCCGGCTTCAATCATTTGTTCAGCTGTTTGTCTATCTCTTATACCGCCTGATGCTTTTACACCTAATTGTTCTCCAACAACTTTTTTCATCAATTGTACATCTTCCACTGTTGCTCCCCCACTGCCGAATCCGGTTGAGGTTTTGACGAAATGTGCTCCGGCTTTTTTAGATAATTCACAAGCTTTAATTTTCTCTTTATCAGTCAAAAAACAGTTTTCCAAGATAACTTTAACTATAGTACCAGTTGGTACGGCATTTACTACTCTAGAAATATCTTCAGCAACTTCTTTATCTCGTTCTTCTCTTAGTAGACCAATGTTCATTACCATATCGACTTCACTAGCACCTTGTTCTGCAGTTTTTTTAGCTTCATATTCTTTTACTTCTGTTAAGTTCGCCCCTAAAGGGAATCCTACTACTGCTGCTATGTCAATTTCATGACCGCTTAATTGTTCTACTACTTGTGGTATATAACCGGAATTTACACAAACCGCTTTAAATTGATTATCTATGGCTTCCTGGCATAGTTGCTCGATCACGCCAGGTGTTGCTTCAGGCTTTAATTGTGTGTGGTCAATGTAACTGTTTATTTTACTTACAGTCATTTTTAATTATCCCTCCCTTAACACGAAATATTGACAATTATAACTGTTTAAAAATTCCACTTAGATAATTTACTATAAAGTTGGTAATCAGTCAAATCATATTTTATCGGTGTTAATGATACATAATTATCTTTAACAGAAGCCACATCAGTTTCGCTGTCTGATGTATCCTCTATGACTTTTCCAGCCATCCAATAATATGCTTTTCCTCTTGGATCCAATCGCTTTTCAAAAACGTTTTCATACTGTCTAAACCCTAGACGGGTTGTTTTTATTCCGGAAATTTCTTCTTTAGGAACCGATGGTACATTGACGTTTAATAAAGTACCTTCAGGTAGCTCTTCGGTATTACTTAAAACTTTTTGAGTAATATTTGCTGTATATGAAGCAGCTGTGGAATAGTCCTCATAATCGAAATCCACAAGTGAAACAGCAATAGCACTCATACCTAAAATTGCAGCTTCCATTGCTCCTGAAACTGTGCCTGAATACAGAACATCTGTACCTAAATTTGCTCCGCGGTTAATTCCCGAAATTACCAAGTCAGGATGTTCATCCATAATTGCTTCTACAGCTAATTTAACACAGTCAGAAGGAGTTCCATTTACTGAATAAAAAGGTACTTGTAATTTTTCGCCTAATTTTTTGACATGGTTAACTCTAAGTGGTTTGTGAACTGTAATCGCGTGCCCGGTAGCACTTTGTTCCCGATCTGGTGCTACTACAATGGGCTCAAGTCCCTTTATGGCCGCTATTTCTTCTGCCATAGCGTAAATGCCGGGAGCATAAATACCATCATCGTTTGTCAATAATATTTTCATAATAGTCCCTCCGTTTAATTTACAATTAATTTTGCTCTGTTATCATTTTTGCACATTTATCAGCTTCATAGTAAACTTTTTCTTCGTCAAAAGTTTGTATCTCGCCGTTTTTCATGATTACTTTTCCATTGATAATGACAGTGGAAGTATTTTTTGAATTGCAGGAGTAAATTAGATTTGCAATTGGATCATGTCTAGGATAGAGTTCAGGTGAATTTTTGTCTATTATGGTGAGATCAGCTTTATATCCGGGTTCAATTTTACCGAGACCATCCATGTGTAGAGCTTTGCCGCCCTTACATGTGGCCATTTCAAAAGCAGACTTAGCATGAATTAGGACAGGGTCTTGATTGACACCTTTTTGTACTAGGGAGCTAAGCCTGGCTTCTTCTAGCATATCTAAATTATTGTTGGAAGAAGCCCCGTCGGTACCAAGAGCTACAGTCAAACCACTGTTCAGCATTTTATCTATAGGTGCTACTCCTGACCCCAATTTTAAATTACTACCTATGTTATGACTGATTGCCACATTTTTTTCATGTAAAATGTCAAGATCACTGTCATTTACGTGGACACAATGAGCTGCTAAGACAGGCCTAGCTAATACGCCTAGATCATTTAAATGCTCGACAGGTGATTTTCCATGTTCTTTATAATTGTCCGCTACTTCTCCTTCTGTTTCTGATACATGTATATGAATAGGAATATCTAACTCTTCAGAAAGAGAGGCTGACTTGTCAAGAAAATCTGGAGGACAAGTATAAGGAGCATGTGGACCTAACATGCATGTAATTCTTCCCTCAGCTTGACCATTCCAATTTTGAACGAATTCTTTAGCTTCTGAAAGGCTGTGTTCTCCTTTAAAGCCAATCATTCCTCTAGAAAGAGATGCTCTGATCCCACTTTCATCAACTGCTTTGGCTACATCCTCCATGTAAAAATACATATCTGCAAAAGTAGTAGTACCACTTTTGATCATTTCTAAGATCGATAACATACTTCCCCAATAAACTTTATCGGCAGTCAGTTTATCCTCTGCCGGCCAAATTTTGTTTTTCAACCAATCCATTAAAGCCATATCATCTGCATAACTTCTGAATAAGCTCATTCCGGCATGGGTGTGTGTATTTATGAAACCAGGTAGTACATAGCTTCCTTGAGCATCTATTACAGTATCTGCCTGTTTTCTTTCATCAGCTTCAAAAGGTTCTGTTTTTACCTGGTTAATCAGATTGTCTTTGATAGAAATATAACCGGGATTTAATGTTTTATCAGTTGTGAGTACCACTGCGTTTTCAATTAAAATAGTATTTGACACTAATCTCCCTCCTTAATCTAGGATGTACCGTGTTACAATTTAATTCTCGATAAAGATAAAAATTCCTGTTCTGACAGAAATTCTAATTTAGAGTTAAAATTCGGGAGAGAGAGTTATATTAGTGATTAATGGTTCTGGCTCAAAATATAAATAGATTTAACCCTTATTTGTCAGTATTACTGTGATCTGATTGTTGGGATAATTTTCTGGCCATAACATATTCTCGGATTGCTTTTTGTTCATTTCGTTTTAACTGATAAATTAAACCTAATTCAAAATGAATTTCACTATTGTTTGGATGAGTGTTATGGGCTATTTGTAGATGCTCTAAAGCTTTATCAAGCTCTCCAAGATAAGTATAAGTTTTACCAGTATAAAGGTGAAGTTCCCAGTCCTTATCACTTTGTTCGGAATTATCTAGGGCGGAAAGAAAAAATTCTAGACTTCTTTGATATTCACCAAAATTGAAGTAGATAGCCCCACAATTGAATAAAACATCAGGTGAAACCGAGGTTTTACTGGCCTGTAAAAAGTAATTTAAAGCTCTACTTTCTTCCCCTTTATCTATATATATATTTCCAATAGTATTACAAATGGCACTTTTTATTTCCTCATCTTCAATTAATTCCAGAGTCAATCTAAACTTTTTAAGCGCTTGTTCATATTCTTTTTGAAAGTAATATGCCAATCCTAAAAAATAATGAGCCATAGTCAAATCTGGATCTGATGATATTACTTTCTCAAATTCATTTGTTGCTTCTTCCAACATTGCTAAATCAAAATAACCTAAACCCTTTCGAAAACCAGCTATATTTGTATATTCAATAGATTTATTGCTAGCATCTTGGGGTGTATCTTGTTTTTCCAATTCATCTGAGTTGACATAAGTGTTGTATTTTTCATGATCTTGGTTACTTCCATGAGTTGTATAATTTGTTTTTTGGTCATCTTTAAGTAAGTCTAGGTTTGTTGTATCTAAGTCTGATAATCCTAAATAAGCAGAAATCAAGCTCTCATCTAATTGATCTGGGATATCAATTCCATATTGTTCTTGTAATAACCACAATCTTTCTTCGAATTGTAACCAATAACCGATACATTGATCTATCTCTTTTCTCAGATTGAGTAATCTATCCTGGATTTTATCTTTACTTTTGTCATTATAGTTAAGTAGCTCTGTTTCTATATCTGCTAATTCATCAAAAACCTTTTCAAATTCACTAGTAAAGTTAAACAATGCAATGTCTCCTTTCACATAAATATTTTACCTGTCAATAACTGCTGTTTAAATTTGATTGATTTTAATATGCAAATTTAATATAATCAGGATAAATATCGATGATGATGGCAAATTAACTGAGGAGTGATCGATTGTGAAAATATATAAATACACATTAATATTTCTGGTACTAATTATGGCATTTTTCTTTGGTTTTGTTGTTGGATTTGCTTATATTGCTGAAAATCCTGCAGATGCATTTAATCCGGAAACCTGGCGCACTTTTGTTGATAGACTCAGGTCATTTTAGTTAGGAGTGATGATCATGAAAAATGCGATGCCTTTATCTAAATTATTTAATAATTACTCTGTGAACTATGTGTTTAATCCGCAAAAACTTAGGGATAGGATTCAGAAGGAACTTCCCAATAATAAAATTACTGGCTTATGTTATCATTCCCAGAATGTGTCTAAAAATGAGTTGTTTTTTTGTTTAAAAGGATTTAAAGAAGACGGTCATAATTTTGCATATTCAGCTTATGAGAATGGAGCAGAAGCTTTAGTAGTAGAAGATCCAATTAATGATATTCAATTACCACAAGTCGTTGTTTCAAATTCCCGTAATGCTCTTTCTTATATCAGTTCTGAATTTTACAATCATCCATCTTCGGATATAAATATGATAGGGATTACTTCAACAAATGGTAAAACTACTACTACTTACATGATAGATAGAATACTATCTTGGAATAAAAAAACTGGTTTACTGGGAACCGTCATGGTAAAAATTGGCGAAAACCACATGGCTGCAGGTTTAACAACTCCTGAATCCTTAGATTTACAAAAATATCTAGACAATATGAGAGATTGTAATATTGAATTCTGTACTATGGAAGTTTCTTCCTCTGGATTGGAATTAGAAAGAGTTTCATCTGTAGATTATGATATTGCTATAGTTAATAATATTAGTCGAGATCATATAGACTTACATGGCTCATTTGAAGCTTATTATGAAGCTAAGAAGCGATTAGTGTCTGAATTGAAGACTGATAGTTATGCTATACTCAATGTAGATTGTGAAAATACTAGGGCGTTAATAACACAAACACCTGCACAGTTAGTAACTTACAGTGTGAATGGAAGAGATGCCTCTGTACAAGTAGAAAATTTAGATTTGTCGACAGGTAGGCCTAGTTTTACTATTAATGTAACTCGTCCACTTCCCACTTTAACCGGTGAACTAATCAAACCATTCAAATTTGATATTCAGTTGAAAGTACTTGGGTTACACAATGTGTATAATGCTGTTTCAGCAGCTATAACCACACTGTTAAGCGGTGAATCTCCTGAATTGATAGTTAACCGGTTAAAGACTTTTACTGGAGTAGAAAGGCGATTTCAGCTTATCTATGAAAATGAGTACAAAATCATTGATGACCATTTTGCAAATCCCGGGAATATTGCAGTAACTCTAAATACATTGCGTTTTATGGATTATAACAAATTGAAAATTTTATATGCTATACGAGGTAGCAGGGGAGAAACTGTCAATAAAGAAAATGTAAAAACTTTACTATCATGGGCATCTAAATTAGAATTAGATGAAATTATAGTGACTAGCAGTCAAGATGTTGTTACTAACCACGACAAGGTTACCGAAGCTGAACTTAATTTAACATTAAATGTATTTCGTGAAGCTGGTTTAAATGTTAAGTTTTATTCTGACCTTACTACTGCTATTGAATACGTTCTAGATCATTCTAATATAAGTAAAAACGATGTATTGCTATTGGCTGGGTGTCAGGGAATGGACCACGGTGCCAGAATTGCCTTAAATCATTTATATAATACCCTGACTGTAGAAGAACAAAGAAAGTTCGGACATAAATTACTTGAGCCTTTACAGGATCGTGTGGCAGGTTTTGAAGAGACCAGCTAATCGACAAAGTCGGTTAGCTGTTAGCGATAAAATTTTTTAAAAATTTTTGATTCGGAAAAATACTTGACTATGACTTGCTGCTCATGTATACTAATAATTGCTGTAAGGGAAACACAAAAAAACAACGTGGGGTTGTAGTGAAGTGGCTCAACACGCCGGCCTGTCACGCCGGAGATCGCGGGT
>CAZKUS010000114.1:0-6623 GCA_964556025.1 uncultured Clostridia bacterium
TTCCACGGGTTCCACCGTGACCTTATCTTCTACAGGCTCTACTTGAACAAGCTGCGTATCTTTGGGAATTCTACCTCCGATTAGTTTCGCTTGATTTACAGCTTGACTTACTTTGTTTTGTAAATCACTCAGACTATTAAATGATACAAATCCTATTCCACCATTTACAAATGCTCTGACATTTCCACCGTAATCCGTAGAAGTATCGATTCTTTCTATATCTTGACCTTGGAATTCAATTCTGTCTTGTTGAGACTTTTGTACCCGAATCTCTATGAAATCGGCAGTCTGACCTTTCAATGCAGATTGGAGTAAATCTTTCACGATTCTACCTCCTTCGTAAATTAAATTGACTTTCCATATCTGATACGTTCTTTATAGATAATTGATTTTCCTGTTGGATTTATTTAAATAATTCTTTTTCATTTAGGCTTAGTTAAAGTTGAAGTTTTATTGCTGTCAACAACTAAATAGAACAGCGCCATTTAAAAGAGTTCGATAATGAAAAAGGAGCCGCATTTCAGCAGCCCCTTGTGCTTACATGATACTGTTTAATTAATAATTTATCTAGAATCCCCTTTATTTATTAACTGTTGTACCTTGCCTTCAATAAAGGACATGAACTCATTTAATTCAGATGCGGTAATAGAGGCGGTGAGTCTTAATAGATCATTTTTATCTTGGATTCTTTCAATATCTCTTACTTGAATTGACTGCCCCTTTTCTTTTAGTATTTCACCTGTTTGTGAATATACGGTGTAAGCTGGCTTTTTAGAGATCAAAAAACTCTTCAGTTTTTCTTCCATATCTGAGCCAGCCTGGTTCAAAATGTATTTCAATCTAGTTTGCCATTCTTCTGTTTCCCCTGGAGTATATCCCATACCATTACCTGTCTCGCTTTGTTTTCTCCAATCATCGATAGTATTATAATAGTAACTAGGGTTAGCACTATGTTCTCTAGTAAATCTTGTTCCGTAATCATAAACAGTCGCTCCATCTCCATCTACATCGGCTACCACTGCCAATGTATTAACCACATTGTGATTAATCGCTAATTCTAAAAGTTCTGGTGTGATGATATTTCCTTCACAAATTAAGATATTGCCGTATCCATCTTGAATAGTTTGTGTGACCACTTTTCCCAAGAGTTCTTCAGGTTCATAGCTATAATTATATTCTTTGGCAGCATAGTGAGTTTCCATTGGATAATGTTCAGGTGGATGAACCTGATGATAGGAAATAATAATATAATCATTTCCTAGAGTTACAATCTGATTACCTGGAATAGTAAAATCATTACTTTTTCTGGTTTGATCGGAAATTATTAGACCGGTCAACTCACCACTGGGAAAGTCAAAATCGTAATCTCGACACACTCCTAGTAGTTCTCCTTGATCTGAAATAACTTGTTTGTCTTCTGGTGCTCTCAGTTGAAGAGATTCGTCAAATTCGCTTTTATGAGTTTGCATAATCACATTTGCATGGGGAATGGTGATAGCATAAGGACCAATAGTTTGAATATCGAATAGATTTATCATATAAGAAGGTTGGTGGGGAAACCACTTGCCCTCTCCGAAAATCAAATCGGTTACAACTAGTTGCTCCGGATCTAGTAATACATTTATAACTTTCCCTAGGGCTTCACCTGTGTCTATTGCAATTACAGGGGCAGAAATAACTTGACTTTTTTGCATATTAATCCTCCTATCTCAATATAGTGAACAGATTGATACAGTTTTAGCCTTCCCAAATCAGATTAAAATTATAATCAAATAATAATCTTGGTCGAACACAACCAGATAAAGTTGGGTGCAAGTGTGAATTTATTGTCCAGAAATGATATAATATTATCTGATCTGGTTAATTTGAGAATTTTAGATGTATCAAAACAAGTATTTAGAGTGAAATTGAAGTTTTATTGCTATCAACAATAGAACATAACAGTGCCTTATCAAAAAAATATTTATTATACACAAATGAGGGTTTGATATGATCGTTAAAGCTAATAATGAACAAGCTACCATGCTTTTGGGTCAAAAATTGGCAGCATATCTGTCTTCAGGTGATATACTGCTGTTAACAGGAGATTTGGGAGCTGGTAAAACAACTTTTACTAAAGGTATAGCCCAAGGTTTAGGGATAACTGAACCTGTTACCAGTCCGAGTTTTACTCTTATGAATCAATATATTGGTTATGGGGGACAATTACTTTATCATTTTGATTTATATAGAATCTCTGATCCGGACGAGTTTTTAGAACTAGGTATTGTTGATTTTTTGTACGGTGAAGGGATTAGTGTGGTGGAATGGTGTGAAAAACTTCCAGAGTTTCCTAGTAATTATTTACAAGTAGAATTAAAAATGTCTGTTGATAATCTGGAAGGTAGAACTGTAGGGTTGATTGCACAAGGAGAACATTATCAAAAGTTGTTGTCACAAATTACACAAGAGGTGTCAGGTAATGAAAGTACTGGGAATTGATACATCTACTAAGGCGTGTTCGGTGTCAATTATTGATGAACAAAGCTTGCTGGGTGAGTTTACTTTAAACAATAACAGGACTCATTCAGAAAGGTTAATGCCGCTGGTTCACGGTTTGTTATCACAACTGCAGTTACAAGTTGACAATCTGGATGGGATAGCAGTAGCCCGAGGTCCAGGCTCGTTTACTGGGCTGCGAATAGGTATGGGAACTGCCCAAGGTCTAGCCATGGGCTGTGATCTACCGGTGATTGGAGTAACCACTTTAGATTCCTTGGCTCAACAAAGGGCCTGTAATGGCTATGTATGTCCCGTAATGGATGCCAAACGCAGGCAACTGTATACGTCTTTGTATTGGGTTGAAAATGGATTCTGTGAGAGAGTTTGGGATTATCAAGTTTTATCTCCAGAAGAGCTGATTCATAAGTTAAATGAGACTTTGCAATGCTCAGATATGTTAACCTTTGTCGGGGATGGTACGGCACCTTATGAATCAGTGCTGTTTTATGATGTGGAAGCTAAGTTAAATTATACAGCTAGAGAATTGGAAGTGAATCGCAGTATAACTGTGGCCAAATTGGGCCGAAAGCACTTACAAGAAGGGATTACAACTCCTCCAGAGGAATTGACTCCTCTGTACTTGCGTAAATCAGAAGCAGAACGTAAATGGGAGGATAAAAAATGATAAATCAAGATAATTTGCCCGAGTTTAACATAAGAGCTATGAAAGCTGAAGATTTAGAGCGAATTATGGAAATTGAGCACCAATCATTTAATTCCCCCTGGTCAGAAAATGCTTTTTTACAGGAATTACAAGAAAATTTTTTAGCGACTTACTTAGTTTTTGAAGATATTAACTGTGGGGATGGTACGCATATTTTCGGATATGGCGGCTACTGGTTAATTAGAGATGATGCACATATTACAAATCTAGCTGTTTGTCCGGAATACCGCGGGTTAGGAGCGGGTAGAATTGTTGTGGGAGCTTTATTAGAACATGCTAAAAATCGTGGGGCCAATCGAGCCACATTAGAAGTGAGGAAAACTAATTATCAAGCGAAAAATCTATATACACAACTGGGATTTAAAATTTATGGTGTAAGACCGAATTATTATCAAGACAATCATGAAGATGCCATAATTATGTTTAAAAACTTTGGTTGAGTTAAAAGTTGATAGCTTTTGATACTTACTAAAATAAGCCTCACATTAAAAGGAGAAAGGATGCATATAGATATGTCTCAAAAACAGCCTGTACATATTTTGGGTATAGAGACATCTTGTGATGAAACGGCGCTATCAGTGGTGACAGATGGATATTATGTACGAAGTAATTTAGTAAGTTCTCAGATAGATGTACACTCTTTGTACGGTGGTGTAGTGCCGGAAATCGCTTCTAGAGAACATTTGAAATTATTGGCACCCTTGGTCAACAAGGCTGTGTCTGAAGCGGGGTTGACACGCGCTGATATATCAGCTGTTGCTGTTACCCAAGGACCTGGTTTGGTTGGCCCTCTTTTGGTGGGAGTATCTTATGCCAAAGGGTTTGCTTATGCTAGAAACTTGCCCTTGGTACCTGTAAACCATATAAAAGCTCATCTATACGCTAATTTTTTGACATCATCTGAAGAACAAACAGAACAGCCTGATTTTCCTATATTGGCATTAATAGTCTCTGGAGGTCACACCAATTTATATTATTTGACCAGTCACGATGACTGGCAGTTGTTGGGTATGACCAGGGATGATGCCAGTGGAGAAGCATTTGATAAAATCGCTAGAGCTTTAGATTTGGGATATCCTGGAGGTCCAGCAGTGGAGAGCGAGGCCCAGAAAGGGTCACCTGAAATAGATTTTCCACACCCTAAAATGAAAGATAGTTATGATTTCAGTTTCAGTGGTTTGAAAAGTGCAGTACTAAACTACTTAAATCATAAGAAGATGAAAGGAGATATTTATAGTTCCGCAGATATCTGCAGTAGTTTTCAACATGTGGTAGTAGACACCCTTGTGGAAAAGACCGTGAAAGCAGCTAAAGAGACAGGAGTTAAATCAGTAGTGTTAGCTGGTGGAGTTTCTGCTAATAAGCTGTTACGAGAAAAATTTACTGAACAAGCTGAGAATAGTAGTTTTTCTCTTTATTTACCTCCTTTCAAATACTGTACAGATAATGCCGCTATGATTGCGGCGTTGGGGTACTATAATTATTATCGTGGAATCACGGCAAACTTGGATTTAAATGCTGTACCCAACCTGGATCCGGAAAAATCTCATGTGTAAATTAACTGTCCCTTTTAAATGTATAGGGACAGTTTTTATTTTCAAAAATTATCCACAGAATTATGTAAAAAACCTGTGGACAGTGTGAACAACTTTGTAATATCCCATGAATTCGTGGTAATTATTGTGGATATCCCTGTGGATTTGTGGACTATCTTAATTTTCAAATTATTTTATTAACATGACAATTGAGGTATACTAGGAGTAAAACGAAATAAGAATGATCAACATAAAATATAAGAAGTAAAATAAATTTATTCTTTAAACAGTAATCACTAAAACTTCTAAAATTAAGATTCAGTTTAAGTTTAAAGTTGATAGCAACAACAGAGAATAACAGAGCTAAAATTAAATATGTCGGGGATATGTATAAATATTCAAATTATTACTGCAGTGATTATTTGCTAACAATAGTTTACCATCTATGATATAATTGTTACGATAATTTTATGTAGAACTTAGTTGGATAATTCCCATTAAAATATTTGTATATAGAAAAGAGGGATTTTCATGTTGACAGACTATACCACTGTTCATTTTATTGGAATAGGTGGGTATGGAATGAGCGCTTTGGCGCAAATTTTGATAGAGAAAGGTAAGCAAGTTACAGGTTCAGATATGTCTGCTTCTCCCAGAACTGAATACTTACAGGAACTAGGGGCACAAATCCATGCTTCTCATGAACCTGAATTTGTTTACGGGTCAGACTTGGTAATATATTCTACAGCTATCCCCCAGGATAATCCTGA
This sequence comes from uncultured Clostridia bacterium, assembly GCA_964556025.1. GTDB lineage: Bacteria > Bacillota > Natranaerobiia > Natranaerobiales > Natranaerobiaceae > Natranaerobius. The sequence goes on from CAZKUS010000114.1 coordinate 5,511, forward strand.
AAAATTGGAGGCTGAAAAATTAGGAATCCCAGTGTGGCATAGATCTGAACTTTTGGCGGAAATGATCAATTCCAATTACGGAATAGCAATTACTGGAGCCCACGGAAAAACTACTACAACATCCATGCTATCATTGATTTTAGAAGAAGCTGGTACTGATCCTACCTGTGTCATAGGTGGAGAACTTCCGAATTTTGGTAGCAATGCCCGGGCTGGAAATGGAAATTATGTAGTGGCAGAAGCATGTGAGAGTGATCATTCATTTTTGAGATATTGCCCTAGTATAGCAGTTATCACTAATATTGAGGCTGATCATTTAGAACACTATAATGGAAGCTTTCAACAGTTACTTGAGTCTTATCAGCAATTTATTGATAATATTGAACATCAAGGGTTATTGATAATAAATTCTGAAAGTAAGTATTTAGATATGCTGACTACTGGTTCGGAGCGAGAATGGAGAACCTTTGGCTTATCAGAATCTGCTCATGTTAGAGGGGAAAATTTACAATTGAACAAAGGGTCAGTCACTTTTGATGTGGCAGCTAAAGGTGAGAAAAATTTTACTATTGAATTGTCGGTTCCCGGTGAACACAATGTTTTAAATGCATTGGCTGCTGCATCTGTAGCCTTATCTTTGAATATAGACATACTCGATATCCAGAATGCGCTAAAAAAGTTCAAAGGAGCAAAACGAAGATTTACCGAAGTCGGTCGTATCAATGGAGCGGCGGTAGTTGACGACTATGCTCATCACCCTACTGAAATAAAAGCGACTTTGAAAACAGCCAGCGAACAGGGAGATAATAATGTGATAGCAGTATTTCAACCTCATAGATTTACTAGGACAAAATATTTGATGGCCGAATTTGCCAGTGCTTTCGACTATGCTGATAAAATTATCCTGCATCAAGTGTTTGCAGCCGGGGAAGATGAAATTACTGGAGCGAACTCAACTGAATTGGCAAAACAGATTAGAGTTCACTTTCCGGGCGCTGATGTGAGGGTGGAAGAAAATATGGACGATATTGTTGATTTACTGTCAAATGAAGTTTGTTTAGGTGATTATGTAATTACCATGGGTGCTGGTGATATTTGGAAAGTAGCGCATAA
>CAZKUS010000115.1:0-6571 GCA_964556025.1 uncultured Clostridia bacterium
ATTGCTGTCAAAATACACGATTCCTGAAGGGAAACGGTCCATGATTTCCGTTAAAATAGTATTGTGTTCGTCTAAATCATTTAACATAGATTTGATATACAAGTGATTATCCAATACTCTAGCGATACTGATGGCAAAACCCAATGTTTGAATAGAAGTATTGCTAAAATTGTTGGTGGATATATTCAGTACACCCCGAATTCGACCATTCTCATCGTATAACGGAGCCGCAGAACAGTTGATATTGTGAAAGTAATAATTGTAGTGCTCGGCACCAATGACTTGTACTGGTTGTTTTTCTATTAAAGCCAGACAGATAGCGTTTGTGCCCATGAGTCGTTCAGAAGCATCGATTGCAAAGTAGTTGCAATTATTGATATTTTCTTTAACAACTTCAGGTGTAGCTAAAATCTTCTTAGTGACGGCCTGTTCATCACAAATGCGACAGATAAGACCCATCTCACTGGCCATTTCTCTAATAACATGAATTATCTGTCCGTATTCTTGTATGAGGTCCGAACAGTCAGTGAGTTCCTCAGCTAATTTCTCATCTTTGACAATATTGTGTTCAATATTGTAATAAGGATCTACCCCTGTCTTTTTGCTCCTTTTCCACGATCTCCATATTAATGGTGATACCACATTTTTATCTACTGTTTCTCCGTTTATAAACTTAAGCCATTCTGTTTTTACCTGATCTTGTAAAGAAATTTTCTCCTGCTTATTTACAGTATCGATACCTATCACCTCCTATTATCCTTATCCGCCTTCAATAATGGGGATTACTTTTATTTCGTCACCATCTTTGATTGCATATTCATTATCTTTGACCATTTTTCCATTTACCGTAGCAAACTGGACTTGTTCTAGAGGAACATTGTATTCTTCCAAAACACTGTTCAATTTTTTACCAGAATGGGAAATATATATTTCCGTGATTTTATTTTTATTATACCAGTTAAGTCCACCTTTGAGTATTACTTTGGCATTAATATTAGCCATTATTTTTCACCACCTTGATAGATAATTATCGTTTAAATTTTGCAATTTTGAGCACTAATTATCAATTACTTACATTATACCAAAATTGCAGATTTTTAAATATAACTTCATTTTTATAAAGATTCAGTTAAAGTTGAATGTTGATAGCTGAACTCTTCAATTTCACATCCAATGTTTCGGTTTGGTACATCTAAAACTCCAAAACATTAGGATTAAAGCTACACAAAATTTTTTCAATCGAAGAGTTCAGCTATCAACAACAGAATATAACAGCGCCTATAAAAGCAAGCAATCCCCTCCCGCAGCACGAGAGAGGATTGTAGAGCAAACTATATTTAGCTATTAAAAGGTCTAATAGTCTTAAATCTAAGTTAGAGTCCCATAGAAGCAAGAGGTATAGCCACTAGAGCCAAAGCTATAAAAGGAATCACGATTTGTGTGATAGCCACTTCCAGGTAAGCATCTTTGTGTGTCAGTTTAGTTAGATATAGCAGAGTAATTAAAGCACCTTGGTGAGGAAGTGTATCCATGACTCCGGCGGAAATAGCCGAAATTCTGTGTACATATTCCATTGGTATGGGAAGAGCTTGGTATGTATCCAGTAAGGCCGCATAAGCAGCCGAAAGTCCACCAGAAGCAGAGCCCGCTATTCCAGCAGCAATGGTAGAAGTAATGGCAACGAACCAGAGTGGACTTAAATTCATTTCTTTTAATCTATCTATAACTATTTCGAATCCATCAGTTACTCTGGCTACTCCAGCGAAACCGACAACAGCAGCTGTATTAAGTATAGCTATAGCTGAATTTTGAGTTCCTTTATTTAATGTATCAATCCAAGCTCTTGGTGATCCCACAAATCTATACATAAGGATTATCCCAGCAATACTACCGCTGGCTACAGATAATTCTACCGGTAAATCAACGATATTGAACAAAATCAATATTATTATAGGTGGTAAAAAAGCAATTAAAGGTTTAGGCAATTCTCTGTGATTATTTTCATTGGCTTCTACTAATTTCATAGAATCTGGCTCTTTATCAAAAGTATAGCCTTTTTTAATTAACCCTCGGCTTCTCCATTCCAAGAAGGCGAATATTAATAAAAATTGAGTTAACCCAGCTGCCAGTCCGGGAATTAAAGCGGCCGTAGGGCTTGTCCCGAGAAATTCGATGGGAATCACATTTTGAATGGCAGGAGTTCCCGGAGAGTTCATGGACCATGTCCAGGTTCCCGCAGATATCGCTGCCGGTATTAATTTTCTAGGAATATTGGTTCTTTTGAACAGCTGCAAGGTAATAGGCAGCATACCGAAAAAGATGACAAAACCACTAATTCCACCATAAGTCAGAATACCAGTTATTACCATTATCATAGGGGCAGCAAATTTCCCGTGGGTTTTTTCTATAATTACGTTAGCAATAGATTCAGCAGCACCAGTGTCTTCCATAACCGCTCCAAACAGAGCACCTGTCAAGAAAATCAGAAAGAAATCTTGGAAATAGGACGCTGCTTCTTCCATATAAGGGCCTACCATAGTGTCGTAAAGCGGCATCCCAACACCTGTTGCTAAAAACACTGTTACTATAATTCCCAAAAGAGGTGCACTAACCCGTTTAAAAGCTAAAAAAGCAAATAATAGTAAAGCTAAAGGAAAAATAATTATATCTACATTAAGCATATTTATCCCCCTAAGTTATTTTTAAATATTCACAATATTAAAACAATTAGTTTTATTTACATTATTCTCACAAAAACAGTAGCTAAATCTGTAATTGCTTTACATTCCCGGGGTGAAATACCAAGAGGGAGCTTGTCATTACCGAATGGTGATCAGTTATTCACCCCGGGATATTATCATCTACCACATGCAGTATCAATCAATTAAAAGCAGACTTTTGTGTTATAACGATAATCGAGTACAATAATACAAGTTATTTACAGCGCCTTTTTGTAAAGTCCTACTATATCTTCTACAGTCGGTTTTCTGTATGTATTGCCGGGACTGCCGCTATCTATGGCGTCATTGGCCATTTTTTCAGCATATTTCATGAACTCTTTATCATCGATTCCCAGTTCAGAAATAGTGGGAATTTCCACTTCGGCGCATAGTTTCTTAACAGCTTCTACACCAGCATAGGCACATTCTAAGTCATCTCCGGCATTTTCTACACCCATAGCTTCAGCCACTTCAGCAAATCTCTCTGGAGCACCCATTACCGCAAATTCCATACAAGCCGGAAGCAGTACTGCATTGGAAATACCATGAGGTACATGGAATAAAGCGCCAATTGGGCGGCTCATACCGTGGACTATAGTTACAGAAGAATTGGAAAAAGCCAGGCCAGCTTCTGTGGCAGCAAGATGCAATTCATTTCGGGCTTCTCGATCGTCACCATTGGCCCAAGCTCTGCGTAGATATTTAGATATCCGTTTGATTGCGGAGATAGATAAGTTGTCCGTAAGCGGTTGATTTAATTTGGATGTATAGGCTTCTATTGCATGAGTCAAAGCATCTACGCCGGTAGCAGCTGTAAACTTGGCAGGTACGCTCATTGTAAGTTCTGAGTCTACCACTGCCATATCAGGAACAATGCGAGGACTGCCAATCAACATTTTCACATCATTTTTAGTATCGGCAATTATAGTTACCTTAGTTACTTCCGAGCCAGTCCCTGCTGTGGTGGGAATGGAAATATGAGGAGGTAGCTCTTTGGAAACTTTATTTTGACCTTTAAAATCTGTGATTTCACCTTCGTTAGTTACCAGTACACCAATGGCTTTAGCAGCATCTAATGGGCTTCCCCCACCTAAAGATACTAAAAAGTCACAGCCATTTTGTTGATACAGTTCTAGACCTTTGTAAACCAAATTGTCGGTAGGTTCTTGATCTACTTCATCATAGATAACATAATCAACTCCGGCAGATTTTAAGACTGAAGCCACCTTGTCAGCGTAACCTACTTCGCTCATGGTGCTGTCTGTTACCAAAAGTGCTTTACTACCAAAACTCTCTACTTTTGTTTCCAAATCAGCCAGTGAACCTTCACCATACAAAATCTTTGATGGTGTCAAAAAGATACTAGATTTCATTAATTTTTCCCCCTTTAATAATTGAAGCTGTTATATTCTGTTAGTGATAGCAATAAAACTTCAATTTCACTCTGAATGCTTGTTTTGATACATCTAAAACTGCATAATACGTTCAATTGAAGTGTTTATTGCTATCAACATTCAACTTAAAGCGAGCTTAATATTTAAGCTCTTACCTCAAAATTATCCAAGCCCAGTTCAGACAGTTTCTTTTCGGTAGGAATCCCTTCTTTGTTCCAACCTCTGTGCTGGTAATATTCTGTCAGTATCTTACTCATATTCGGTAAAATTCCGCCAGCAGCGCCTGTTTCGCGGTCGTGGTACTCAAGCCTTGGTGGAAGTTGATCGTCTTTTCTGCTGATTCCTAGATTGACATTGTATATTCGTTTCATATTGTGTAATCGCTCGCCGGCCTGTTTAAGCTCCTCTTGCGTCATATCCCAGCCCGCTACAGCATTGATCCAGTTAACAATGTGCTCGGGTGTGGTTTTACCTCTAATCAGGAATTTGCAAAGTCCAAGAGCATTGTAAGCGTCCATGTAATCTTGCATATTAACTGCTAGTTCTGCTTTATTCTCATCGCTGTGTTTTTCTAATGGTTTGTCAAATCCATAGGGTTCAGGTGGCCATGCCCCTCCTTCAGCAAAATAGGTTAGTGCTTCTAAATGACACCCGCCTCTGTTGGCTGTGGCGTAATTTGCAGCCATGCTGGTAAAAGCTCTTGGATCGTGATAAGCAACTGACATACCTTTTACATGAACGGCAAATTCTTCTGCCAAACCTGTCAGTTTATTCGCTGCTGCCAAGACACCTTGGCCAAAGTATTCGGCCACTTTCCCTTCCTGTTTACCTATTTTCTCAACAAAGTCCATAATTGCCGGGCCATTGCCCCAGGTAAGTTCTATCCCGTCTAACTGGTCTTGTGATATCTGACCGGTTTCCAAACACTCCATGGCCATTGCTGTGGTATTCCCCGTCTCAATGGTATCCAGGCCAAATCTATTGCACATATCGTTGACAGCGACTAGATGATAGATATCTTCATTGAGTAAGTTGGAACCAAATGCCGAAAGTGTCTCGAATTCAGGCCCGTGACCAACTGTGCCTTTAAAGGGGCCCACATCGACTCTAGCGTCTTTCCCACATCTAATGGGACAACCGGCACATGTATGATGTGATACCGTAATGCCATATTCTTCCATGTACTGACCACAGGTTTTCTTAGCTCCTTCTTCCCATTCGCCTAATGTCCAGTTTTTAATGGGAAGATCACCATTGGCCTCTACAGTCATCACACCACCTGCTGTCCCATAATCGTGCAGTCCTTTGGTGCCTTCTTTTAAAGTAGGCATAAATTCTTTTATTTGAGTTTTTAGGTCATCTGAATCATAAGTTTGTATTTTCTGATTGCCTTTCAGAGCAACTGCCTTAAGGTTTTTCGAACCCATAATTGCGCCCATGCCGCCTCTGCCTACAGCACGAGCTTCGTTTCCTCCAGCCATAATACTGGCCATTTTACTCATCTTTTCTCCTGCTGGACCTATTGCGGCTACCTGCGCTTTATCTCCTGTTTCACTTTGAATTGCTTCGGATGTAGCGAAGGTGTCTTTACCGATTATGTGATCGGCCGGTTTTAGCTCCACCTGTTCATCTGTAATATAAAGATATACTGATCGGTCTGATTTACCTGTCAAAATAATTCCATCATACCCGCATTTTTTCAATTGGGTCCCTACATGACCACCTACAGTGGACTCACACCAGATCCCTGTTAAAGGTGATTTAGAAACCACAGAACTTTTAGCAGCGGCGGGCACCCCTGTTCCTGTGAGTAGTCCTGCCATGAAAATCAGAGGGTTTTTCTCATCTAGCGGATCTACACTGCTATCAAACTCTTCCATTAGGATTTTTCCAGCTACACCACTAGCTCCTAAATACTTACGGAAGTCAGCTTCTTGACTTGGTCTTTCCTGAGTTGTTCCAGAAGTCAGATCAACTTCCAAAATCTTTCCCATAAATCCATAAGACATTTAAATGTTCCTCCTTTTATTGATGATTTAACGAATTCGCACAATAGAGTGCGAATTTTATTAACATTTTGTCGATATTTTAAATTTGCAATTATTGTGCCACAATTTATAATGAAATAAAATTTAACATGTTAAAAACCACGATGATGGTACAAGTATGGTATAAGAAATTTTTAAGCGATTATAAATTTGCTTGCAAACCATAAAAAAAGCGTACGATAACCAGACAGTAATTTTGGGTGTCCGATTATCGTACGCTTTAGACATTTCAATTATTGCTTTCCCTAAAATTCTACTTTTTTTAGGTGCTGTTATATTCTGTTGTTGATAGCAATAAAACTTCAATTTCAGCCCTTTTTCAAGTTCTGCTCGCTTTTAATAGTCTTGAAATTTTCGTTAAACTGTAATATGCCAAACTGATAATAACGTACGCCATAAAGGCCATGAG
>CAZKUS010000116.1:0-6531 GCA_964556025.1 uncultured Clostridia bacterium
GGGGGTTTTATCTTGAGTAGTTACAAAGTTCTAGAAATTAAGAAAAATGTTTTTGAAGACAATGATCATCAGGCAGATTTATTAAGAAAGGATTTACAGAAAAATAATACTTTCTTATTAAATTTGATGTCTTCACCAGGTTCAGGTAAAACAAACACTATTGTAAAAACTATCGAAGCATTAAAGAATGAACTGAATATCGGAGTTTTAGAAGCCGACATTGATTCTGATGTCGATGCTTATACTGTCTCTAAAACTGATACTAAAGTAATCCAACTAAATACAGGAGGGATGTGTCATCTCAATGCTGACATAACTAAACAAGGTCTATCAGAAATGGGAACAGATGATATTGATTTTGTAATTCTAGAAAATGTAGGGAATTTAGTTTGTCCAGCCGAGTTTGATACCGGTGCATCAAAAAATGCCATGATTTTAAGTGTTCCAGAAGGAGATGATAAACCTCTTAAATATCCAACTATGTTTGCAAATGTCGATATATTATTAATTAATAAAATAGATACCATAGAGCTATTTGATTTTGATTTAAATGCTGTCCATGAACAGGTTAAGAAAATAAACCCTGATATCAAAATCCTACCTATATCTGCAAAAACTGGTGAAGGTTTGGATGAGTGGTTTGACTGGATTCGTTCAGAGGTTAATGATTGGTTATAAGGCTATAAAACTATTTTAAAATTCTTTCTTAAGATTAAGGGAGGAATTTGAATGGTGAAATAAAATGTTCTTGATCTCGCGAATAAGATTAGTAGAACAAAACGTGGTAAAAAAGGAGAGATTACACCAGACCGTCCGGAGTACAAAATTTTAGAACCAATTGTTTCGGAAGAAATGGCAGAAGTAGCACTTCATCTTGAACTTCGAGAACCCAAAACTGTAGAAGAAATTGCTACTGAATGTGGTAAATCTTTTGAAGAAACCAAAAGGCTATTATGGGAATCAGCCCTTGCTGGTATCACTTTTTTGAATGAAATTGATGGAGTCGATAAATACTGGCATGATATTTGGGTCCCGGGCCACATGGAAATGATAGTTAATAACAAAGATAATGTTAAAAAATATCCGGAAATCGCCAAGGCTTTTGAAGAGTATGGAAGAGTTAGAGGGCCGCAAGCGGCAGGAATTTTCCCTGTAGGAACAGGTAATATGCGCGTAATACCTATCGAAGAATCTATTGAAGGTGAAACTAGAAGAGCCTCCTTTGAAGAAATATCCAAATATCTTGAAGATAATGAACTTTTCACTGTTTCCGATTGCTCTTGTAGAACATCAAGAGAAGTAATGGGAGAAGGTTGTGGTCACTTAAAAGAAGACATATGCATTCAGATAGGACATGCTGCTGAATTTTATATTCGTACAGGCCGAGGCCAACAAATCAACAGAGAAGAAGCTTATGAAATTATCAGAAAAGCTGAAGAAAATGGTTTAGTACATAGTATTCCCAATTTAGATGGTTATGGAGAAACTCATGCCATTTGTAACTGTTGTGGTTGTTCCTGTTTTGCCTATAGAATTGCCAGTATGTACAGAAATCCCGATATGGTACGTTCTAACTATGTTTCAGAAGTAGATGAAGATAAATGTTCTGCTTGTGGTGAGTGTGTAGAAAATTGTCCCACTAACGCTTTGAGATTAGGACAAAAACTCTGTTCCACAATTCCTAATTTTGAAGAAGAACGTCCTCTTCCCCATGATACAGAATGGGGACCCGATAAATGGAATCCAGATTATCGTACTAACAGACAAGTAATTGCTGATAATGGAACAAGTCCCTGTAAAAGTGAGTGCCCTGCCCATATTGGGGTACAAGGTTATATCAAGCTAGCTGCTCAAGGTGAATATACAAAAGCATTAGAACTTATCAAAGAAGAAAACCCCTTCCCCGCTGTATGTGGACGCGTCTGCCCCAAAAATTGCGAATCAGCATGTACAAGAAATGACCTAGATGACCCTCTTGCTATCGATGATATTAAAAAGTTCATTGCAGAACAAGATCTCAACCAAAATCGGCGTTTTGTACCTAAAATTAAAAATAATTACGGTAATCAAATTGCTGTTATCGGTGCAGGTCCAAGCGGTCTTTCATGTGCTTATTATTTAGCTATTGATGGTTATAATGTGACAGTTTTTGAAAAGCAGAATGTTCTCGGTGGCATGTTAAATCTGGGGATCCCGTCTTATCGACTCGAAAAAGATGTTATTAATGCAGAGATAGAAATTTTAAAGGAATTAGGAGTAGAGTTTAAAACAGGTATTGAAATTGGTAATGATATGACTCTAGACGACTTAAGAAATGAAGGTTATGAAGCTTTTTATCTAGCCATTGGTGCTCAAGCCGGTAAAAAACTCGGCATTGAAGGTGAAAATGCTGAAGGTGTTGTTACTGGAGTTGATTTTTTACGTCAAGTCAATCTCAATAAAGATATAGAATTAAACGGAACCACTATTGTTCTTGGTGGAGGAAATGTAGCTATAGATGTGGCAAGAACTGCAACTAGGACTAATTCTTCCCAAGTAAATATCTTTTGTTTGGAAACCAAAGACGAAATGCCAGCACTAGAAGAAGAGATAGAAGAAGCTTCTTCAGAAGGTATTGGTTTCAATAATTCTTGGGGCCCAAAACGTATTCTAACAGAAAACGGTAAAGTCAGTGGAGTAGAATTCAAAAAATGTATCTCAGTTTTCGATGAAAACGGCAATTTTAATCCTTCTTTTGATGAAAACGAAACTAAGATTGTAAAAGCAGACAATGTGTTAATCTCAATTGGCCAAGAAATAGATTGGGGTAATCTTATTTCCAGTAATGAAATAAATACAAATTCAAATCAAACTGTAATAGCGAATCATGAAACTTTCCAAACAACTGAAGCAGATGTATTTGCTGGTGGCGATGTTTTGACAGGGCCTAAATTTGCTATTGATGCTATCGCTGTTGGTAAAGAAGGTGCTATATCAATACACCGTTACGTTCACCCAGGCCAAAGTCTAACTCTCGGACGCACCAGACGTGAATATCGTCCCTTTGATAAAGAAAATATTGAACTGGAAGGGTATGATAGACTCCCAAGACAAAGAACTAGCCAGGTAGATGGCAATAAATCGAAAGAAACATTCCGAGATTTACGAGGAACATTTACAGAAGAACAGGTGGAACAAGAAACTGAGCGCTGTCTTGACTGTGGCACAACAGTAGTAGATGAGTTCATGTGCGTAGGTTGTGGTACTTGTGTCATCAACTGTAAATTCGATGCAATTTCATTAAAGAGAAAATACGATGCTGCTAATGTAGAATTAAAAGACTTAAAATCTACTGTTATGAAATATGCCATCAAAAGAAAATTGAAGATAAAAACCAAAAAAATCAAAAGTTTATTTACTGCCAGTTTTTAAAATTTTCAGGTCAGAGGTGAACTCGTTTGCACGAATTAGGAGTTATGCTTGAAGTTGTTAAAACTGTTGAAGATTTTGCCAAAAAGAATGAAGTGACTCACATTGATACATTGGTCCTTCAAATTGGTGAGCTCTCATCAATAATTCCCCAATACATTGAATCATGTTATCCAGCTGCAGTTAATGGCACTTTATTACAAGATGCAAATTTAAAAATTGAAATAATACCGGGAAATGCTATTTGTAATATCTGCAACCAAGTATTTAATCTCATGGAAAACGACAACAAATGTCAAAACTGTGAAAGCGAAGAATGGGGGTTATTGAGCGGAAAAGAGTTTTTGATCAAGGAAATTGCAGCTTATTAAATAAATGACCAAATGTATTTGATCGTCCTCTACTATTTAAATTAATTAATAGTCATGACTATTACACATTATATTACTTTACTTTGCGTACTACAGTAAATTTTCCTGAATGTTATAAACTCAACTACCTGGTACAATCTCTAATACTTGCATTTTAGTAAAACTTTTAATCAGCTCTATTTAGCACAGCATATTAAGAGATTTAGGAGATAGCTGGTAACAGCTATCTCCTAATATTTTAACTCTAATCTTTTCAAAAAATTGAGAGCTTCTTCCCGGTCTATATTTTCTGTACCCAATATATCTTGCATACACCATCCATCCATCATACAAATAAACAAAAAAGCCATAATCTTGGCATCTTTATCAGATAAATCAAAGGCATAAGTAAAACCTTCAGTGATATCCCGATGCCATTCTTGATATTTTTCTTGATAACTATCTCTTATTTCCTTATTACCGATCATTGCTTCATAGGCCAAGTACAAATGTAGTTTGTTTTCTGTAGTTTTTTCCAAACGCTCTTCCATACCAGTAAATATCTCTTCATTTAGATTTTCTTTATCTAGTATCCCGTCGCGGAATTTCTTAACTGTCTCATTTGACTGTCGAAATTCTTCATCAATAATTTTGTAAAGTATAGCATTTTTTGTTTTAAAGTAATGATACATTGAGCCCTTACTTATTCCTACTTCATCAGCAATGGCTTGTAAACTCGCATTTTTTACCCCTGATTCAGCAATTATTTTTTTAGCAGTATCAATAATCTTCCTACGCATTTCAGTCACCTTTTGACTCATGTATTACACAACTCCTATTTCAGTATTTGAATTGTAATTTTTTAGAATTAGTAAAATTTGTTAGTCGGCTGATCGACTTTTATTATAATACATACAGCCTGATTAAGTCAATTTATCAATATTTTATCCCTAAAATTTTGACAAAATTAAAAATGTAGAAAACCATTTCTATAAATTCCTCAATCAAATTACAATAACTTTACTAATTAAGCCAATATATATCTAACAGAAAGACAGTAAATTAGTTTTATTGAAATTTTTTGGCAATTTTTACTTTAATTTAACTTATCAAACAGTTTTTAAAATTAGCGATCTTTAACATAATAAGTAAAATGTTTACAATTTAGCTAAAGCCTTGTTAGAATTGCATTGTTTAGAATTTATATTTGACTTTACAAAGAAACTTACTTAATGGTAGCTAATAGTAAAGTCTTTAAAGTTATTTTGTTAAAATTATAACAAACAGCTTTGAAAGGAGGCTAATTATGACAAACATTTTAGTAACTTATTTTAGCAAAACGGGTAACACCCAGAAAATGGCTGAAGCTGTGGGAGAAGGTGTTAAACAAGCTAACGCAAATGTAGATATATTGAGTGTTGATGAGATAGATGATCCAGGCAATTTAATAAATTATGATGGTATCATTATAGGGTCTCCCACTTATTTTGGGATCTTAGCTACTCCAATTAAAAAGTTTATCGACGACAGCATTAAAGTTCATGGTAAGTTAGACGGTAAAATAGGTGGAGCGTTTGCTTCTAGTGGCATACAAGGTGGAGGTGCTGAAAGTACTGTACTAAGTATTAATCAAGCTTTACTAGTACACGGCATGGTAATCCCAGGTTTTAGTAAAATAAGTCACTATGGTCCTGTTACTATCGGAGCACCAGATGACCGTGCGATTTCCGAATGCAAGCAGTTAGGAGAAAGAGTAGCTACTTTAGCTGATACAGTAAATTAAAATAATTAATATCTAAATAACTAAAGGAGGTTGTTTTCAATGAAAGTAATAGCTTTTAATGGTAGTCCAAACAAAGAAGGTAATACCTTTATTCTTTTGAACCGTGCTATGAAAAAATTAGAACAAGAGGGTATCGAGTGTGAATTAGTTAACTTATCTGGAGAGACTATCAAAGGATGTCAAGCTTGTATGAAGTGTAGAAAAAATCAAGATAAAAAATGTGTGATAAGTTCTGACATTGTAAATGATTGTATACAGAAAATACTAGAAGCTGACGGGGTATTAATTGGTTCTCCTACCTACTTTGCTACAGTAACTCCAGAAATTAAAGCTCTAATGGATAGAGCTGGATTTGTAGCTTTAGGAAATAATCATATGTTTAGAAGAAAAGTTGGAGCTGCTGTAGCAGCAGTTCGAAGAGCAGGTTCAATGAATGTATTTGAAACAATTAATAATTTTTATTTAATCAGTGAAATGATAATACCTGGATCTATATACTGGAACATGGGTATTGGACTTCAGCCAGGCGATGTTAAAGATGATAATGAAGGTATATTAACTGCAGACCGATTAGGTGAAAATATGGCATGGTTAATCAAAAATCTAAAGAACTAAATCAGAAATTATTTTATATTAAGTTTGAAGCAAACTTTGATGTAGAAGTCTACCTTATAAGTTAAGTAGTTGACTTCTCCAAACACCAACCTGTAGCAATTTTTACCGCCTAGCTACCACCCATGTAGGACAATCTAAAAAGAGGGGAACTCCATCTAGCGCGAAATGAAGGTTCCCCTCCCAAACATAAGGAATTCCATTTTGAAGTTGAAAATCTAAAATCACAAGCAAATTCACATAAAAATTCAAACTTAAAATCACAAATTTTTCACATTAAAAAAATGGCAGTTCTCATTATCAAAAAAATGAGAGAGCTGCCATTTTATTTAAGACACATAAATCAGACAATCTTCCCCGCATTCCTAAGTTAAGTCT
>CAZKUS010000117.1:0-6526 GCA_964556025.1 uncultured Clostridia bacterium
AAAGAATTACTCGATACTTATCACTTACAGATTGAAGCACTCAAATTGGCTTTCGTAGATGGTATGAAATATATTACTGATCCTGAACACATGAAAGTTTCAATAGAAGATCTGCTTTCAGAAGAATATGCCAAGGAAAGACGAAAAGCCATAAAAGAGGAAGCTTTTTTACCTCAACCGGGTAAACCACCACAAGGTGGGACGGTTTATTTGGCAACAGCAGATCAAGAAGGTAATATGGTGTCATTTATTCAAAGCAATTATATGGGATTTGGTTCTGGAATAGTGCTTCCTGATACTGGCATCTCATTACAAAATAGAGGGCACAGTTTTTCACTAGATTCTGATCATCACAATGTTCTCGAACCGAACAAACGCACATATCATACTATCATTCCAGGTTTTTTAACTCGTGGTAATCAGCCAATAGGTCCTTTCGGGGTTATGGGTGGATTCATGCAGCCACAGGGACATTTACAGGTGGCTATGAACGCTATTGATTTTGGACTAAATCCACAATCAGCGTTAGATGCTCCTAGGTGGCAGTGGACTGAAGGACGTCAAGCTTCTGTAGAGAGAGGGTTGCCTGCTCATATTGCTGAGGGACTCCACAGAAAAGGTCATCAAATTAATGTTAGCTTGGATTCCGGCAGTTTTGGAAGAGGACAGATAATTTGGAGAGATTCCAACAGTGGTGTGCTTTTTGGTGGGACAGAACCGAGAACCGATAGTTCTGTTGCTAGCTACTAATTGATATTCTGTACCTAGCAATAACCTTATATAACAGTATTTATTGAGGAAACTAGTATATTTAGATAGGCTTGTTAAAAAGTTAAAGTTGAATGTGATTAACAATAAAATAACAGCGCCTTTAGATAAGCAATTTTCTTTAACCCAACATCATAGAAAGGAAGTGTAGAAAAATTGTGGGGGAATAACCCAATGAATATTAACACTAAAGCGTATTTGATGATAGCGGTAGGAGCCATTTTATGGGGTCTTATTGCCCTGTTTATTGAACCGTTGTATCAGTATGGTTTTACTCCTCTTCAAGTGGTGGCATTAAGAGCTCTTTCTGCTTCTACACTTCTTCTTTTGTATGTTTTTTTATACAATCCGAAAGCATTGTTGATTAAAATATCACATATATGGTACTTTTTGGGTACAGGCATAATTAGTATAGTGCTCTTTAACTGGTGTTACTTTACGGCGATACAGGAGATGAACCTGTCTATTGCCGTTATTTTATTGTATACAGGTCCGGCTTTTGTAACCATAATGTCTTATTTTATTTTTAATGAATATATCACTAGGAGAAAACTGACTGCTTTAATTATTACTTTGATAGGAACTGTATTGGTATCTGGTCTACTGCCTGGAGGAGAAATGGCGATTTCCAGTTTTGGCCTGGCAGTGGGTCTGGGTTCTGGTTTTTTTTACGGGCTTTACAGTATTTTTGCAAAAGCTGCCAGTTCATTTTATTCATCTTTAACTATCACAGTTTATACTTTTCTGTTTGCATCCTTGGCACTGCTTCCAGGAAGTGGACTGCTAGTGCATAGTGAACTTCTCATAAATCCGGGAGTGATTATTAGTATTATAGGTTTAGGTCTTTTTTCCACTGTGTTGGCTTATTTACTATACACTTGGGGCCTATCCCAAGTTGAGTCTAGCAGAGCATCTATAATGGCTACAATAGAACCTGTGGTGGCTTCAATAGTGGGTTTTTTTGTTTTTCAAGATAGTTTGTCAGTTTGGCAGCTTTCAGGAGTTATGCTAGTCTTGGCAGCTGTTATTATGATAGCGGAAAAGTCTAAAAGGCCAGACGAATTTTCCCGAAAGCAAGGAGCGGTAAAGCATGAATATTATTAGTGCCAGCCGCCGTACTGACATACCGGCTTTTTTTGGCAAATGGTTTATTAAAAGACTGCAAGCAGGTTATTTTGACAATGTAAATCCATTTAATCCTAAACAGGTGAGATCGGTGTCGCTATTGTCACAAGATGTAGCGGCTTTTGTGTTTTGGACAAAATATCCCCAGCCATTTTTACCAGTGATTGATGAACTTATCAAACGGGGATATTTTGTTATTTTTCAATATACCTTGAATGATTATCCGGAAATGTTTGAACCTGAACTACCTTCTTTAGCGGATAAATTGGAGTCATTTAAGAAATTGTCCAATAAAATCGGAAAAGATAGAGTGTTATGGAGATACGATCCTGTCATTTTTTCCTCAGAAACTTCCGTCTCTTATCACTTAGAGAAAATTTATTACTTGGCAAAACAGCTTTCCCCTTATACCAATAGATTAACTCTGAGCTTATACGATGACTATCGGAAATCGTCCAGACGTCTGCAAACTTTGACAGGAGAACAAAATCTGGAGCTGAATACTGACTACCAGCAGTATTCTGATACGGTAGATGAGTTTTGTCGAAGAGTGAAAGATATTATTTCCGATTTTAAAATGGATCTGTACAGCTGTAGTGATGACGTTTTAGCCTCTAGAGGTATAACTCCAGGTGCCTGTGTTGATGGGAGACTAATTTCTCACTATGTCGATCTTCCTCCATCATTAATTTCTAAGGACAATAATCAAAGAGGGAGATGTCTTTGCAGTAAATCTGTGGATATGGGTCAATATGACAGTTGTTCTCATTTTTGTATCTACTGTTACGCTTATTCCAGCCGAGAAAAAGTTTATGAGAATTTGCGAGATAAACATTTTCTAGACTCTTCGTCTCTTTTCCGGGTTTACCATTAATAATTTTCATGATAACATATTTGTCAGAATGTTTAGTGTCTCTAAACTAAATGTCATGCGAAATAATTGGAGGGCTAAATATGGGAACAAAGCAAGAAGTTACGGGAAAAGCCGCAAATGAAACTCAAACAGAAAGTTCCGGTCATTTTCCCATACTTATGATAATGTCTACTGCCTATATAGCAGTGGGTATCAATGCTCAGGGATTTAAAGCTATGCTGCCCCTGGTTCAAGAAGATTTTCAAATTGGCAGCGCTGAAGCTGGCTTTTACACTACGTTTTTCTTTTTAAGTGCTATGCTTATTGCCATATTTAGCGGTCGACTGGTAGATAAATTGGGTTCTAAAAAAGGGTTAGTTTTTGGTGTTACCTTGATTGGCTGTTTGATGATTGTACACTCGATAGCGCCAATCTTCCCACTCCTCTTATTGCTGGCTTTTTTTACAGGTGTAGGGTTTAGTATTATCACACCTTCTATCAACAAAGGTGTGGTTGATCTAGTATCAGATGACAAGAGAGCCGTTTCTTTAGGGATAACTCAAGCAGGGGGAGGAATTGGTGGGATTTTAGGTGCTACTTTACTTCCGTTTCTCGGTGAGATTTATGGTTGGAGATCGGCTATTTTAGTCTCGGCTTTTGTAGCTTTACTTATGAGTATTATCCTGATTAAATTTTACCGTCCTAATACAGATAATGGAGCTATAAATCAAGAAACGGATATGCTAAATGATTCAATGTCAGATACGGACAATCAGGCAACCGATAATAGTGATGACAATGATTTAGAAGCAAGTAATCAGTCTAGTTTTAAAGAGGATTTAAAAATTTTAGCCACTAATAAAATATTATTAGTGGTATGTCTTATGGGTTTTACTTTTGGTTTTACTACTGGTAATATCACTACACATTACACTCTCTTTTTAGCGGGTGATTTAGGCTTAACAGCGGGGTTAGCTGGCTTTTCCTTGGCGATATTTCAAACAGGTGGAATTTTGGGAAAACCCGGATGGGGATATATTAATGACCGGTTTTTAAAGAGTAACCGTAGATTGGGGCTATTTTCTCTTGGTTTACTAGTCAGTTTTTTGGTAGCATTCTTGGCTTTAGTATTCGATCAACCGGGGATTCCCATTCCAATTATTTTGGCCTTTACTTTTGTTTTAGGGTTAACTAGTTTAGGCTTACCAGGATTATTTTTTACTACTGTGGGAGATGTTGTCGATAAAGAGTTGATGGGGACAGCTACAGGTCTGGCACTAATTTTTATAAGGACAGGTGTTGTTATAGGGCCACCTCTGTTAGGATTGTTGGCAGACTTGACAGGTAGTTATCAAGTTAGCTGGCTGACCTTGTCTGCTGTGATTTTACTGCTTTCCTCATCATTTTTTATTTTAAGTCGCAGTTTTAAAGAAAAAATTTCAGGTAGGGCTGTTAACTAAAACCCTACTAGGCTTTAATTTGATTGTTTAGGCATTTTAGATATATTAAACTTAAACATCGTGAGTGAAATTGATATTTTATTTTTCTTTCACTCTGAAACGACCAGGAAATCCTCATCTTGCCCACCTTCCTGGAAAATAGTGGTTTTCCCTTCATACGCCTTTTCAATATTTCCTGGTATTAGAACTTCTTTGGTTTTTCCCATTGCCACAAGGGTTTGATTTATTAATAATATTAAATTAAAGTATTCGAATGCTTTTTTTAGATCATGATGAACCACAAAGATAGTCTTGCAATCTTCAGTCAACGAACGAAGTAAATCAGAAATAATCTTTTCAGAGGTGAAATCGATAGCCGAGAAAGGTTCATCTAAAAATAATAGTTTTGCTTTTTGTGCTAAAGCTCTAGCTAAAAACATTCTCTGGCGTTCCCCTCCCGAAAGCTTACCAATTTGATTATCTTTTTTGTGAATCATGTGCACTTGTTCTAGACTGTCTAAAACTATACTTTTGTCAAGGGCAGAGGGTTTTTCAAATCTAGACAAATAGGGGTAGCGCCCCATCATCACAGTCTCTTCAACAGTTATTGGGAAACTAAGGTCTAGATTATTTTGTTGTGGGACATATGCGATGTGTGGTTTAACTTGTTTGACGGTCTTATCAAAAATTTTAATTTTTCCCCTTTCGTATTTTAATAATCCCATAATCGCTTTTATCAAAGTTGACTTTCCGGCCCCATTAGGTCCGACTATCCCGGCAATGTTTCCTTGAGGAACTGAAAAGTTAATATCCTTGATGGCCGGAAAATTATTATAAGAGACTGTTAAATTTTCAACCTGAACAGCATAGGGACTAGAACGCTGAACTTGATTAGTCATACTATCCCTCCTACTATCACCTGAGTTGCAGTAAAGAGTGGGTGCAAGCACCCACTCTTTACCTTACTCTTATTATAGTCTCTCTGTTATACTTCGTTGTTGATAGCTTAACTCTTCGATTGAACAAATCTTGTGTAGGGATGACATTACATCTTAACGATCCAACAGTAGAATTAAAGTCAAATAACAGGAGGTTATTTGCTGATCATGCTCAGGGATGAGCAGTTGATCAGGAAGCTTTAATTCTACTGTTTGGGAGTTTTAGATGTACCAGCCCGAAACATCGGATGTGAAATTGAAGAGTTTTGCTATCAACATTCAATTTCAACACAGCCTTATTATAAGATGTCTTTGTTTTAATCTGATAAGGCTTCACCGATAATTTGAGCATTAATTTCCATCATATCTAGATAACTTTCTGCTCCGGTTCCTTCATCACCTATTCCATCGGTGTATACTTCTCCATTAACCTCAACTCCAGTTTCATCTGATACACTTTCCATATACTGAGGATCTACTGTACTCTCCTTAAAAACTGAGGGGACTTGAGTGTCCTCAACTATATCAATGATCCTAGAGATTTGCTGGGGTGTTCCTTCTTCGTGAGCATTTATTTCCCAGATACCATCTGTGTCAAAGTCATATTCATCTCCAAAATATACAAAAGCGTTTTCACTAGTGATGATTAGGCGGTGATCATCTGGGATATCATCTGTTTTGTCTTTTATCAATTCATGCAATTCTTCAAGTTCTCCTTTGTAGTTTTTTGCTCTTTCCTCGTAATACTCTGTATTGTCGGGATCTAAATCCCTAAGTGTTGAAACTATTTTTTCCATATAATAATCTTTAACCAACTGTGGATTTAACCAAAGATGTGGATCTGGAATATCTGAATCATCAAGGTTAATAGCTGGTCCTTCCTCTGCTGTTTTAACAACATCCACATCGGAAACATTTTCTGCCACCTGCTCTAGCCATGTTTCTAGATTGTAACCATTTATGAAAAACACATCAGAATCTGAGAGATATTCAAAATCACTTGGTGATGGTTCATACTCTTCGGGTTCCTCACCACGGGGTACTATATAATCTACTTGTACTTTGTCACCTCCAATTTCTTCAACAATATCAGCTAGGACAGAAAAGCTAGCTACTATCTGAAGCTCCTCCTCTTCCTCATCAGGGCCATGTTCTTGACACCCAACAACAAAAGTAGTACTTACAAGCATAATTGCTAAAATTAAGATAAATGTTTTTTGATTTTTTCTCATAGTGCATACCTCCTAAATTTTTTAGTGATTATTCCTTCTTTTGGTGAAAAAAGAAAGGATCCTAAGAATAAGAGGGCAGCCACTAAAACTATAGCTCCTCCAGTGGCTACATCATAAATATAGGAAAAATAAACCCCAGCTAGAGCTGATATGACACCAACCAAAGTAGAT
>CAZKUS010000118.1:0-6519 GCA_964556025.1 uncultured Clostridia bacterium
AAATTCGCTTTTGACATTTACTTTAACCATATGAATACTAGGTGCACTTGCTTTCAGTCTTACTCCGAACCTATTTCCATGTCTTACTATTTCCGGTTCTTCTAAGGTCATTTCTTCTAATTTTGGCGGGACAACACCGTATCCGGATTCTTTTACAGTTTGGAGTGCTTCTTCTACTTTATCAAACTCTGATTTGGCCTGAGCAAATTCTCTGAATAAACGCAGTAAATCTCCTTTACTATCAATTTGTTCACCACTAATTTCTGACAGTATTTGTTCGAATAGATGGTCAGGGGCCATGATATCAATAACAGCGTGACCACTTCCCAAATCCATTTGTTCTAGGTCCACTTGTTCTGAATAATCTAATTCCTCTAAATCAAATACTACTTGATTTATGTCTCTCAAGCGTGTAACCTGTTCGATACTATCTTTAATAGCAGTTTCGAAATCTTCTCTCAACCAGTGATCAGGTTCTAATTCCTCGACCCAATTGGGGAGGTTAATACTGACTTCTCTAACTGGAAACTCATACAATACTTCTTGTAATATTTGATTAATTTCTTCTTCATGCATTTCTAATATATTTACTGGAATTACTGGTACATTATGTTTGAATGATAATTCCTCTTTGATCTCTAAAGCTTTGTCACCATAAGGTTCAGTGCTATTTAGAACTACCACAAATGGTTTACCTATTTCTTTTAATTCTTCTATAACCTTGTCTTCTGCTTCAATGTAGTTTTCTCTGGGTATTCCAGCTATTGAACCATCGGTAGTTACTACTATACCCATAGTCGAATGCTCTTGGATCACTTTTTGAGTGCCTATTTCTGCTGCTTCTTCAAAAGCTATTTCTTCGTCAAACCATGGAGTTGACACCATTCTAGGCCCTTCTTCGTCTTCGTAACCCACCGCACCGTCTACCATGTACCCTACACAATCAATCATTTTCACTTTCATAGAAATGTTGTCTTCTAACACCACATCAACAGCTTCATCTGGAATAAACTTAGGTTCAGTAGTCATAATCTGTTTTCCGCCACTACTTTGTGGCAGCTCATCTCGAGCTCTATCTAGTTGATTGACATCTTGGATATGAGGCATGACTATTGTTTCCATAAATTTCTTTATAAATGTAGATTTACCTGTTCTTACTGGTCCCACTAAACCTAGATAAATATCGCCGTCGGTTCTTTTGGCAATATCTTCATACAGATCAAATTTATCCATACATCTCCCCTCCTGTTTTTCAATGTTTCATTAACGTGACCACTAAATATATATTGTCAATAATGGACAATTATTCTAAAAATCTTATGACAGTTATTTGAGATTATCAGAAAAGTAGTATTAAGTATTTTAAATTGCACTTATAATGGTCATTCTACATAAATTGTATTAAACAGAAGGAGGTGATTTTTTGAGTAGACACAAAGGCCAACATGGCAGAAAACCACCTGAATGTCAAGGAACAATCTATACTGTGAAACCGGGGGACACACTGTTTTTTATTGCTAGACGGTTTTCTGTAGATTTAGGTGAATTGATTGCAGCTAATCCACAAATAGAAGATCCTGATATGATTTATCCTGGTGACCAAATTTGTATTCCTATAGAAGTTGAGGAAGAAGTACCACGTGTAGAATCTGTTGATTTTTTTGATAAACGCTGGCGAAGATTACCAAGGTGGAAAAATAGAGTTAAATTAGCTCCCAAAACAATAGTTAAAGTAGAATTTTCAATACCTGTAGATGAAGCTTTCTTGCTTTTTGCTCCTAGGCGTGAAGAAACTAAGTTGATCCAAGCTAAAGAAGTTGATGAAGCCACTCAAGTTAAATTTTACTGGGATGTTCCGACAGGAATTAGAGGAGAGGTTTTTGTTATCGGTTGTTCTGATGAAGTTTGTGGTAGATCAGAAGATATACCAGTAATATCAAAATAGAAGAAGAAACTTAAAAAATCAGGTAAAAAATCAGGCAGAATTGGATGAGAAGTAAATGTTAATAAAAATAAAAAAGGCTGCTTTAAAGCAGCCTTTTTTATTGGATAACAGCTCAATCAATCCATAAGTTTGAATCTACCACTTCTTCCATTTCATTTTTTTCAACACGTTCCATTAAATTTTTGACTCCTTCTAATGGTGGTTTATTATTGAATAATATGTCGTACAATTCTTCGGTGATGGGCATTTCTACACCCATTTCTTTAGATAAGTAGTGTGCCGCTTCTGTAGTTTTCACTCCTTCAACAACCATATTTGTTGATTCCAAAACTTGTTCAAGTGTTTTCCCACCACCTATCAATTTTCCCGCTCTACGATTTCTCGAGTGATCACTAGTGCAAGTAACAATTAAGTCACCAATTCCCGCTAAACCAGCAAAAGTCATAGGACGTGCATTTAATGTTGTCCCCAGGCGAGAGATTTCATAAATTCCTCTAGTCATAAAAGCTGCTTTAGTGTTGTCACCAAAACCTAAACCGTCGGAAATACCAGTACCTAAAGCCATAATATTTTTAAGTGCCCCACCAATTTCTACACCGTTTATATCAGGATTAGTGTATACACGAAATAGTTTAGTCATAAAAACGTTTTGAAGTTTTGTAGCAATATTTCTTTTTTGGGCTGCTATAACAGATGCGGAAGGAATCTGTTTGCTCACTTCTTCTGCATGATTTGGTCCGGATAGCACAGCTATCCGTGATCGATCACCCTCAAAGAGAACTTCTGCTAAAACTTGGCTCATAGTTTTCAAACTATCAATTTCAAACCCCTTAGAAGCATTAACTACTATTGTTCTGGAGTCTATGTAGTCTACAATTCGCTGAGCTATTTCTCTTGTAGCATGAGTAGGAACGACTGAAACAATAATACTTTTATTTGAAACGGTATCTTGCAAGTCGTAATTGATCTGTAGATTATCTGGCAAAACAACGCCAGGTAAATAATCACTGTTTTCCCTTGTACACACTAATTTGTCATAAAGCTCTTTTCTTCTAACCCATAGTGTTACAGATTGATTATTTTCAGCTAATAATACTGCCAAAGCCGTACCCCAACTACCAGATCCGATCACTGCTATATTCTCATTAGTCATGAATTATTTTCCCCCTTTAGTTTCTACAGAAACTTTTTCATTTAATTTACGCTCAGTTCCTGTTTTTAATCTCTTAATATTTGGTATATGTCTAATTATAGCCAAAATACTGATTAAAAAAGAGAAAATAATATAAGCATTGGGATTACCGTATAATATCATGATAATGGGAAAAATTACTGCTCCTGTTAAAGACCCTACTGACACGTACTTGGTTATAAATAATGGAATGAGTCCAATAATCGCTACGGTCACAAAAACTTGCCAAGACAATCCTATAATGATGCCAATACTTGTAGCAATGCCTCTCCCACCACGGAATTTGAAAAAAATTGGCCAGTTGTGACCAGCAATTACTGCTATTCCGGAAACTATAGTTAGCCAATCATGTAAATTCAAAACTTGAGCCAATGTGATTATTATATAACCTTTTAATCCGTCAAAAATCAAAGTTATAATAGCTTCTTTTTTACCTAAGGTTCTTAAAACATTGGTGGCACCGGCATTTTTACTTCCGTAACTGCGAACATCTATACCTCTCATTAGTTTTCCGATCACATATCCTCCTGGTATAGAACCTAACAGATAAGCTAGAATCACTAACCACATAATTTTACCCTCCTATTTTTTAATCCTTTCCATTATTCTAATCGGAGTTCCTTCAAAACCGTAAATCCTTCGAAACTGATTCTTCAAAAATCTACGGTATGAGTTTTTCATTAATTCCGGGTTATTGACAAACAATACAAAAGTGGGAGGTTTATTACTCACTTGTGTTCCATAAAATATTTTTAACCTTTTCCCTCTTTTAGAAGGTGGAGAAGCATATTGAGTAGCTGATTCAATTATTTGATTAACCTCGGATGTAGGGATACGACGTTCATGTTCTGAAGCTACTCTTGTTATAACAGGGTAAATTTTATTGATATTTTTACTTGTTTCTGCTGACAGAAATAATATTGGAGCATAATTTACACTAGGTAATTCCAAACGAATATCTTCTAAGAATCTATCTCCTGCTTTGCCATCTTTTTCTATAGCATCCCACTTATTTAACAATATAATTAAACCTTTGCCCTTTTCCTCAGCCAGGGAGGCTATCTTTTTATCTTGTTCCAAGATCCCCTGGGTTACATCTATCATGAGTAGTGCGACATCACTTCTTTCAAGGCCGTTAATACTTCTTATTACACTGAATTTTTCTAATTTTTCATCGATCCTGCTTTTTTTCCTGAGGCCGGCAGTATCAATAAATGTGAACTTTTGCCCATTTTTTTCGACGATAGAGTCAATAGCATCTCTAGTTGTTCCAGGTAAGTCACTAACAATTAATCGATCTTGATTTAGAATTTTATTAATTAAAGATGATTTACCAACATTAGGCTTACCTATCACAGAAACCGCAATACCATGTTCTATTTCTTCAGTTTCTGTTTCTGATACATCTGGTAATACTTTAAATATTTCATCCAATAGTTCACCTGTGTTAGAACCATGGAGGGCAGAAATTGGAACTAGAATTTCAAAACCCAATTGATAAAATTCCCATGCTAGTTGTTCATAATTCCCTTCACTTTTATTAACTGCCAAAATTACTGGCTTATTTGATCTACGCAGTAATCCGGCAACTTCTTCATCAGCTGTTGTTATACCATCTCTAGAGTTTACAACAAATACTATAACATCTGCCTCTTCTATTCCAACCTCAGCTTGAAGTACAACCTGTCTTAATAAGTCATCACCTTTTGAGAATATTCCACCTGTATCAATTAAATTAAAACGTGTACCGTTCCATGTAGTTTCACCGTAGATTCTATCCCTAGTAACACCAGGAGTATCGTCAACTATTGATATTCGTTTTCCTACTATACGATTAAATAGCTCTGATTTACCTACATTTGGTCTACCTACTAGTGCAACAGTTGGTTGCCGTGCCATACTATCATCTCCTTAAACACATATACTTGCTAGAGTTTTTATTAACTCATCCCCTGTTGTTGAAACTGTGATCACATCAACATTTAAGGTATCAGCAATGTCATTGATTGTCACATCATCTAAAAAAGTAAATTCACCATCTCTTAACATTACATCTGGAATTAGCACAGGTCCAGACAATTCTCTTAACTGCAATTTTGTTTGTAATTGTTTAATAATATCTTGACCAGAGACTAATCCAGTTACAGTGACCTGTTGACCGAAAAATTCATTTTCTATTGGAAAAATTGTTGGTAACTTAGAGACATCGTAATTGGATAGTAATCTCATCACTTTTTTTAACACAACAGCACCTAATTTGCCAGTTATAATTGTGCCAGAGATCTCCGAATTTGTGAATTGATTTTGGTAATAAGCAGCTTCCTGCTTAGCTTCAAATTCAAATTTAACGCTTAAACCTACTCCATTGTCAATCTGAGAGAATTCTTCATAACTTTCGTAGCTGGGAAGATATTTATTAGCTAAAATGTAAAATTCATCAGATGGAAAGACGAATCTGGTACCTAGAGATGTCAAATAATCGTTTTGATAAGATTCGATTATTTCAATCACCTGTTCGGCATCTTGGCGAGATACTGATGTAAGGTCATAAACTCCTTGTCTATGTTTGGTTAAGCCTACCGGAACCACAGCTAGACTCTGAAATTCAGGATAGAGATCACTTAACTGGGTGATAGTTCGTTCTAATTCTTTTCCATCATTTATGCCTGGACATAGTACTATTTGACCATGCATTAATATACCGGCAGATTTAAATTTCTGTAAGTAAGTATTTATTTTACCAGCTTTTGGGTTATTTAACATTTTCTTTCTTAATTCAGGATGGGTAGTGTGAACAGAAATGTACATAGGTGAAATTCTATAATTCATCAATCTGTTCAGATCATACTCATCTAAATTGGTTAAAGAAATATAATTTCCGTGAAAAGGACTTAGTCTGTAATCATCATCTTTCACATATAAACTTTTTCTCATACCTGTTGGAAGTTGATTTACAAAACAAAAAATACAGTTGTTTTGACAATTTTTCATAGAATTGATAGTGGGATTTGCAAATTCAACTCCTAATTGCTCATCATAATCTTTTTCTATTTCGATTTCCCACTGTTCTCCCCAGGGCTTTTCCACCAACAGCTCCACACAGTCATCGCTCATGAAAAAAAAGTAGTCCAAGATATCTTCTATTGGATGCTTATCAATAGCTAGTAAAAAATCATCTGCTTCAATTCCAATTTCTTCTGCTAAAGAGTCTTGATAAACTCGAGTAATTTTCGTTTTTTTGAATTTAGTCTTAGAATTGTTATTCATATTATCACCTTCAATAAACTTAGGATCAGTTAAAGTTGAATGTTGAATGTAACAACAGAATATAACAGCGCCTAAATTTAAGCATTGTTGTAACTGTCAGTTAACTACATTTGAT